>JBAXPW010000036.1:0-12745 GCA_037132015.1 Candidatus Roizmanbacteria bacterium | reverse complement strand
TAACTATTGGATTAAATGATGTGGTCGTTCATCAAATAACACAGGGTTCTTCCCCTGGAGACATTGTAGCAGCAACAGATATGGGAATGTATAAATTAGAAGGTGATCGGTGGGTACCAATGCCGTGGAATGACACTCAGATTAATGGCAAATATGTTTTTGAGGGTTCCACCTCTGTTTTATTCCCTAAGCATCCTGACTCAATATATACAGCAGTGGTGGTGACTAATAATGGTGTAGTGGGAATGTTAAATAGTTCACCAGAAACACCCGATCGAGCTGAATTTATGAATTTTCCTAGTGCCATATCAGTATCTGAAGGTATTGGAGGAGATTTATTAGTAGCACAACCCAATTCATTGAAAATAATTGGTACTGATGGTTATGTTCGGACTATTTTAAATATTCCGAATATTTCTGAGGTTGCTTCTGATACTAACGGTCATTTTTTGGTTCTAAGTAGATCTACTAATGGTGGTAGTGAAGTCCGTTACTATGGCCCATCATATGATACGGATGGGGATCCTATTTGTACACTTATTGGATCAACCCTTATTGGTGGCAAAGTGAATAATATTACATTACTTAATAATGGTCGTTTTGCATATACTACTAGTACGGGCCAACTTGTAGTATCTACATTCTCTACTCCTCAATTACCCATACCTACAACTGTCAACCACACAGAAGGTACACCTGTTACAACAACAAAGAGTAGTAGATAATCATAATCCAAATAATATTTGAGCGTTTTCAAACGTTTTTGAAGCAACTTCTTCATACGAAATTCCTTTGATGCGCGCCACCTCGTGTGCAATAAGTGTGAGATGAGCAGGTTCATTGGGATATTTTTTTTCAGTTCGTAATGGCTCAGGCAAAAGAAATGGCGCATCTGTCTCAAGCACCAACATCTCTAAAGGAACTTCTTTAATAAATTGTTGTTTTTCTTCTGAATAGGTAATATCCCCATCTACTCCGATAAACATATGATATTTTTTTGCTAATTCAAGCATTCGTGTATCAGGTTCACAACAATGAAGCACCGTCTGATGTTCAAGAATGGTATCCCAATGAGATTTAAGGACCTCTATGAGATCGTCCATTGCTTCTCGATTATGAAGAATGAGCGATTTATTATATTCTTTAGCCAACTCAATCTGAGCTGTTAATAACGCACGTTGCATCAGAAGAAAATTTTCATCTATGATGTATGTTTGGTATTTAGTAACTCGATATTCATGTTTATCCATTCCTACCTCACCAACCGCCACCACTTTTGGATGAACTATTAACTTCCTCATCGTTTGAATTTCATCATTAGTCTTTAGTCCTTCATATATATGATGGGGATGTATGCCGATAGCCACAAAATATTGATCCTCTTTTTCAGCTATTTCGATTGCTTTTATTGCTGTTGGAATATCCGTTGCTGGAATCAGAATGTGGGTAACCCCCACATCTTTAGCCCGCTGAATTACATCAGGTAATGAATTTTTGAATCGTGCAAAATTGAGATGGCAGTGAGTATCAAATAACATACGTTGAGTATAAAAATAATTTTCTATTTATTCTTTATAAATTATATCTTATACTATCAACATATGACTATCTTCATTGGTTCTGATCATGGAGGATTTGAGTTAAAGGAGCAACTCATTGAATATCTTCAGGAGCAAAATATCCGCGTAGAAGATGTGGGAGCACATCAAATAGATACAAATGATGACTTTCCTGATTTTGCAAAAAAAGTAGCGGAATCAGTGCTTGCGAATCTTCATGAACATATGGGAATATTGATCTGTAGATCAGGAACAGGCATGGCTATCACTGCAAATCGTTTTGATAATATTTATTGTGGTGTCCCCCTGAGTGAAGAGCATGTAAAAAAAATGCGAGAGCATAATCATGTTAATATTCTTGCGCTTCCCGCTGATTATGTAGATCTTGAAACAGCAAAAACATATGTCGAACTCTTCCTCTCGACCTCGACCAATAATGGGGAAAAATATGTGAGAAGAATGAAGAAGATTGATGGGTAACAATACTCAATACTACTCCGTATTATTTCGGGATCATCTCACACCGATTCTCTCCTATTTCTGTGCTTCTGCTAGTGATTTACTTTGCATATATTTTTTTACTATTGCGTCAAAAGTAAAAGTGATATCTTTTGCTCTACCACAACCTGCATTCACTGGTTCTTCAACATACATTTCTCGTAGACTTGGAATATTATCGACACGTTGTATTTGTAGATTATTTAAACATTCTAATCCAATACACACCTCATCCGGTATTTTACCTTCTGAGGTTAATTTCTTTCCTTTCGCTCTCTTTCTACATTGCCCGTCATCAAGAGTACAACCTACTACCAAAGGCTCTTCAACAGGAGTAACATCATTTTTAGCACCTTCGGTTAAACCAACACTCTCAAATTCATTAATAACTAGCGTCGCTTCTGTTAAAATGTAAGTTGCTTGTTGCGATAGAGGGCAGGCAACATTATTAACTTGTGCTCTAGCATCCTTCATAAATGATTCAAGCATTCTTAGAGTCTTTTGGAGAGGTTCGTTTTCATGATGCGCAACATCATCACTTAAATCACCGACTAGATATCCAACTTGATTTACTATAAAGCTTATCCATAAACAAGCATTATTTCTATCACAAACTCCTTCAAATTGATTACAAACCAACCACCAACCCATATCTATTGCATTCGCCGCACCATTCATTTCTTTATGAAGCCACCTTTTATGATTAAACAGACCAACTGGATCAGGTGGTAAATCTGGAAAAAGAATGTTTGAACTAACAAAATTATTTACAGGATCCTGAAAAGTCAAATCAGATTCCCTCTCAACAGACATAGTATTTTATAGTATTGTATATAATCCGTTTTCTTTCTTTTTTATAACCGATTGCAACTCAAGAGAGGTGAGAATAGGCACTAATTCTACAAAAGAACTTTTGCTCTGAAATACGAGCTCGTCTACGCTCATTCCCTGAATTCTCAAAAGATTATATACAACACGCTCTTTTTCTGACAACACTATATTATTATCGGATAGGCTATTACAGCGTGTTAATCCATACTCATCCAGTATGTCTTGAGGTGAAGTAACCAACTGAGCACCCTGTTTCAAAAGTAAATTTGGACCTTCTGACAAACTCGATGTAATTGGTACAGGAGGAACAAACACATCCTTTCCTTGTTCGCACGCCTCACGAGCAGTGATTAACGTCCCTGACTTTGCTGTACCCTCAATTACTATAACTCCCTGAGAAATTCCCGAAATGAGTCTATTACGAGAAACAAAGAGTCCACGCACCACTGTCTGACCCGGATAAAATTCTGAAATCACCAACCCCCCTTCTGCAACAATCCGATCATATAAACTCGCATTTCCTGATGGATATTTGATATCAACTCCACAACCTAAAAATGCTATCGTTTTCCCTTTTACATTGAGTGCCGATATATGCGCTTGCGCATCGATTCCATATGCTAAACCCGACACAATAACCATCCCATTTTGAGCAAGTTCTTCAGAAAATATTTGTGTAACTTGAATACCATATTGACTTGGTTTGCGAGTACCTACAACACCAATACATCGTTCATGTTCAAAATCAAATACATCATATTTTCCGCGAACAAATAGACAGATCGGAGGATCAGATATATTACGAAGGGGAACAGGATATAACGGATCTTCAACAGTGATAACTTTGATACGCAACTGAGTTAATCGTTCATACTCTTTTTTTGCATCAAAATTTTTTCTATGCACACTAAACCTATCACAGATATCATTTGGCAAAAGTGTTTTTAGTTCTTGAAGCGGGGCACGATATGCGCGATACACATCACCATAATGTTCTACTAATTTTGCACATCTCATCGGCCCAATCCCCGAAAAAGAAGCAAATCCCATATAAGAATAAATTTTTTCCATATTGATGAAAATTCTATCAAAATGTAGTTTATATACAACGGATTATATGCCATAAAAACGTCAGAAGTCTAAAGTGGAAAGGCGAAAAATAAACCTAAAAATAAAGCCCAATATTGACAATTGCAAAACTATTTAGAAGATGTATATAATGAGACATTATTTATGAAAAGAATGTCCCGTCCGCAAAGAAAAAATCTCTTCCGCATCGGAGTTATGATGGTGATGTTCTTTTTTACCATTATTATTGCGCGATTTTTTACAACTTCAAATGAAAAAATAAATATACCTCCCCACGCACAAGTCGCGCCTACAGTAGCAACTAAACAACCTGATCGCATCCTTTGGCAAGGACAAAACTGGTATTTACATGGAGCAAACGTCCCATGGTACAGCTTTCAAAATGATTTCGGAAATACATATGGTAATGGTATGTATCGGCTATCCGATCCTGCAAATACATCTGCAGTAGAAAGTAAATTTGCTCAACTTCAAGCTGGAAATACTCATACTGTACGATGGTGGTTCACCATGGGAGGAGATCAAAATCCATATGGAAATAATCAAATCCTTCGGGATGCCACTGGACCAACAGGACTCAATACTGAAGTATTTACAGATTTTGATACTGCAATTGCTCTCGCAGATAAATATGATCTATATTATGTATTTGTTCTTTTTGGAAAGCTTGAATATATGCCAAAAAGTTGGATCAATGACCCAATCCAACGAGTTAAATTAGTAGATGCACTCGAACCAATATTTATTAGATACGCAAATAGTAATCGCATATTATCATGGGAATTATTCAATGAACCTGAATTTGAAATGGATGCGATGGATTCAGCAAACGGAGATACGTCTTTTTCAGATAATGTTAAGACTCTCACTAACCTACTTTTCAGTCGTATTCGAAGTAAATCTCCAGCAACTCTTATCAGTATGGGATCACGAAATTTAAGTGATATTGGTAGATGGTCAACAATTGATTTTGATTTTTTATCTCCTCATTGGTATGACATCATGGGAGATTCATTAAGTCCTCTTAAAACAAAAGCATTAGATTGGCAAACACAATATAATATAAAAGCACCAATTGTGATTGGAGAATTTTTTGTAAATGATTCATCAGGTCAATCATTAGCAGAAACAAGATATCAACAAATTCGCGATAACGGATTTGCGGGAGCATGGGGATGGAGCCTCTTCGATGATAAAACGATTGATCACCTCAAAATTGATCTCACACAAAATGGAGGTCTCAACCTTTTTGGTAATACATATCCTGACAACGGACCAAAACTCGGAATTATCCCAACTCCCTCCGAAACACCATCACCCACACCAACAGAGACACCAACACCTACCATCACTCCCTCACCAACAGAGATACCAACACCAACAGGAACTATAACTCCTTCGATAACGCCTACTCCTAGTTCTACACCAACACCTACCATCACTCCCTCACCAACAGAGACACCAACACCAACAGGAACTATAACTCCTTCGATAACGCCTTTACCCGGTACAACGTCTATTCCACCAACCATAACTCCCATGCCTTCACCAACAGCGATTATAGCTTTGCAACCTACTATTACTCCTTTACCTACTAATACACCGATACCTCCACCATCGCTTACACCGACAATAACACTCGGGCCAAGTGCAACACCTGCACCACCAAATACAACTCCAGATGCCACAACATCGCACGTGTTTATCACGCAAATTGGAGATACAAATGTATTTATCAGCTCAGAAGTACCATCTACACTACCTGTCTACCCCATCATCATTGGATCAACTCATCCTGTCATACGTGGCATTGCAAAAGCAAATACTACAGTACAGGTAAAAATCGGAGAAATTGTTTACCAACTTGTGCTTGGAAATAGCTCTAATTTTAATTTCGTTGTCCCAACAGAACTATCTCTTGCCACATACCCCGTCATCGTTCGCGTCATTGATAATGGAAAGATCAGATCAATGGGGCCTTTTTATATTACAGTAACCAATCCAACCCCTACGTCTGTGATTATTCCAACTGAATATACCTCCATAGCTATAGTAACATTAAGACCTACACTTGTTAGAAAACCAAATGCAGTAATAACATATACGGAAAAACCAACAAAAGGTGAAATACAAGAAGTTATGCACAACGTTGTAGTTAATGTGGTTGATCAATCAGACAAACCAATAAATAATGTTCAAGTACAAATGAATCCATCCATGGGTAATCAAAACACTAATGAAAAGGGTGTTGCGACATTTTCAAAAGTTACTCCAGGAGATTACACATTGCTTGTAAAAGGATCAGAAGAACAAAGCAAACTTATCACAATCTCTAATATAAATGATGGGAAAGTTTTGACAGTAACTCTAAAAATAAATACAAAAGATTCTCCAAGTATATGGTTCTGGATCTTTGTCGCATTCATCATACTTATTCTCATCGCAGGTGTTATTTTTCTCTTATTTGGAAAAAATACCCCACCATCTGTGTTTGAAAACAACAATAACACTCCTCTACCAATACAATAAATAAACCCTTACACTCTCATATTGGATTTGTTATAATAAATTCACTATGAAAATTTCATCAACTAATGCCATAGAAATCTTAGATTCACGTGGCAAACCAACGGTTCGTGCATTTATTACATTAGAAGACGGTTCAGTGCATTCTGCATCTGTTCCTTCAGGATCATCAACAGGTTCTCATGAGGCGCTCGAATTACGCGATGGAGATATAAAACGACACATGGGTCAAGGAGTTCTCAAAGCAGTAGACAATATCAACACAAAAATTGCACCCGCAATACAAGGCCATGATGCAGATCCACAAACTCTTGATAAAATCATGATAGAACTTGATGGAACTGCAGGGAAAACAGTTCTCGGAGCAAATGCCATTCTTGGTGTATCTATGGCAATCACACGTGCATCTGCACATATCTATAAAAGACCACTTTGGCAATTTATAAAAGAATATTATTTTGCAGGAGCGCCAGTACAATTTCCTCGATTGATGGTTAATATCGTTAATGGTGGCAAACACGCAGGATGGAATTTCGATATTCAGGAATTTATGATTGTTCCTAATTCCAAACAACCAACAGTCGCACTACAGATAGCATCTGAAATTTTTCAACAACTCGGAGCAGAATTGAAAGATCTCAAACTTTCTCGACTTGTCGGCGATGAAGGTGGATATTCACCTGCGCTCACATCAAATGAACACGTTCTCGATCTTACCATACTTTCTGCAGAAAAATTAGGATATAAAAATGCAAAAGATTTTCATCTTGCACTTGATGTTGCAGCAACCGAATTTTACAAGGATGGCAAATATATTCTTCAAAAAACAAATCAAGTATTATCAGGTGATGACCTTCTAAAGTATTATCAAGATTTACGTTCTCGATACTTTATCACATCATTTGAAGATCCATTTGCAGAGGATGATTGGGATCATTTTCACAAGATGACAGATGCTTCTGGTGATGAATATCACATTGTTGGTGATGATCTTTTTGTAACAAATGTCAAACGTATACAAAGAGGAATCGAAAGTCAAGCATCGAATGCAGTGTTGATAAAACTCAATCAAATAGGCTCTGTCTCAGAAACAATCGAAGCAATCAAACTTACAAAAGCAGCTGGATGGAAAGTCGTCGTGTCTCATCGATCAGGTGAAACAGAAGATGCATTCATCGCAGACCTTGCGTATGGAGTATCTGCTGATTATATCAAAACAGGCTCTATGTCTCGATCAGAGCGATTAGCAAAATACAATCGTCTTATCGAAATCGAACACGGTTTTTAAATACTGTGAGATGCACTATCACTGACAAATATTCATCACTTTATTTGAATATATAAACAGGATAAACTCTACTGAGTTGATATGTGAGTGTAGTAAGAAATTTCCAATCATCAGTATATTCTAACTATATAATTCTCAGTTTTGCTTATTACAACATTCTATAATATAATTACTAATAATTAATCCCCTCATCTCATATGGAAAGTGAAATTCATAGAGGCATTGGCAATCAAGCAATTCGGCAAGTAATATTCGGTTCACTAAGAGAGGGATTAATGTTTCATGAACCAACTTCACAGTTGCCCAATGACCCTTTTACTTGCAAGGCATTGCATACTGTTTTTACTACACATTGTTCTCCCGTTGATTTAAGAAAACTTATAACACCGTCGAACAGACCATTTAATCCATCTAAACAACCATTTCTTGCACGATTAATTAGAGTTATAGAAGAAGAATCACCACAAGGCACTGTAACTATTGGTGATATTTTGAATAGATCAGGCGCATTTGGAGTTCGTTTAAGACGTATCGATGCTATTTCACCAACACAACTTCAAATAACAGGCGATGATCCCGAAATATTTATTCTTTTAGACGGGACCACTCTTGCTTTGAAAGACTTACAAAATACGGACGGTTTATATACCACACCTGCAGTCGCGTCCACAATCGATTGGGTTCAAGATCAATCAATTGCATGGCAACAACGTGAAAAGTCGCAATGTCAACCAGCCCAAGCACCAAGATCCCCCATTATTCTAAGAACAATTGAAGACCTATCACCATCTACTCTTCTTCGACAAACGCTTACTTTTGATAAATCGATACTTCTCACTCATATTATTGGATCAACATTCAATCCTTTTCTTAGACAGATTTCAAACAATCCTCAATTGGAAACCTCTGCATATTATTCTTTTATTGGAGTACAACACAATACTATTTTAGAATTAGAAGAATATTTATCTAAGAACATTATGCAAATTGTTTCCAATCTTGGATTTTTTAGCCATGTAATACAATATTGTAGGGATTATTCTATTCCAACAACATCTCTTAAAGATACAGATAAACAAGAATTATGGAGACAAATAACAGAATTTGATAATTTTTACACACATACACTATCAATAAATAAAAATCTATTTGGTCCGCAGGGCAAGCCTCTTTTTAGTATATTATCAAGCGAGATACCAGATATATGGAAACATGTACATACATATATTCACGCAATTACAAACCCAAATTCAGGAAATTTTCAACATTTATTTCTTCGTGTTATTTTTGATAAAAAGATTTGGCCAAAAATTACTCAAATAAATAGTTCGTTACGATATCGCCCATAGAAAAATATGGTATACTTATTTTATGCGTAGATTAGCTTTAATTATTCTTGATGGTTGGGGAATAGGAGAAAAAAAAGAAAACAATGGTATTTTCATATCAAAGACACCTTTTTTTGATTCACTCTGGGAACATTTTCCACATACCAAACTTCAAGCGAGTGGAGAATACGTAGGACTTCCTGCTGGACAAATAGGAGGAAGTGAAGTTGGACATCTCACCATTGGAGCAGGTCGTGTACTCTATCAAGATCTTCCCCGCATTACTCGAAGTATTTCAGGAATCGATGCTGAAACAAATATTAAAAATAATCCTGAATTTATAAAACTTATAGAACAAGCCAAACACAAATCACTTCATTTAATTGGATTAGTATCTCCCGGTGGAGTACATAGCCATGAAGATCATCTCTTTCATTTATTACAGATCTTCAAAGAACAAGGATGTAAAGAACCATTAATACACTTTATTTCGGATGGACGCGATGTCTCACAAACCTCCGCTATTCATTCTGCAAATACTCTCATACAGATCATTAAAAAATTAAATTATGGTAAAGTTGTAACCCTTTCAGGCCGATATTACGCGATGGACCGCGATCTCAACTGGGATCGTACAGGTCTTGCAACAGACACAATAGTATCAGCAAAAACGGGAGAAGAATCTCATCACAGTGATGATTGGGCACAAAATTTACAACACACAATAAATCACAATTATTCTCATGAGACGACTGATGAATTTATAGCACCAACGCTCATTGACAATACATATACAGGCATGGAGGATGATGCTGTTGTTTTTTTCTTCAACTTCCGTTCAGATCGCATGAAACAAATTGCTTCAAAAATTGGAGAAATCAAACCCAATGCAAGAATAGTTACGATGACTCAATATGATAAATCATATTCCTTTCCTCTGCTATTCAAGAAACAAACGGTGAAAAATACATTAGGTGAATGGCTCAGCCACCATGAAAAAACACAACTTCGTACTGCAGAAACAGAAAAAGCACCTCATGTTACGTTCTTTTTTAACGGAGGAGTTGAGGTAATTTTTGATGGAGAAACGAGAAGTATTGCAGAAAGCAACAAGGTCAAACATGATCTGGCCCCAGAGATGAAAGCACGCGAGATAACAGATAATACCATAGAAATTATTAAAGAAAAAAAACCTGATTTTATTCTTGTTAATTTTGCTAATCCCGATATGGTGGGACATACAACAAAAGTGGAAGCCATCATTAAGGGTATTGAAAAAGCAGATAATGAACTCCAGCGATTATGCGCGATTCTCACTCAAGAAGAATATATTTGTCTTATCACATCGGATCATGGCAACGCAGATATTATGTATGATCTTGTAACAAAGGAGCCTCACTCTGCTCATACTATGAATCCTGTACCTTTTATTATATACGATCTCAAAGATTCAAAAAATCATCATTTGAAATTGGATCATCATCACTCAAATGGTTTGAGTAAGATTGCAGGGACAGCTCTTGAGCTCATGCAAATCCCAAAACCTGAAAAGGACTTTGAAAGTTTGATTATAAAACAGTAACTCCATGAGGAAACGTGTTGTTTTTATTTCCTTCCCATGATTGTAAAAACTCCGACCTATCATCCTTTGATGCCGTCATAAGCTGACGTATCATCCATGGTGGCACATCACTAAAACAAATATGTCCGCTATCTGTAATAACTATTGGCATACTGCTACCCCCTTTTGGTATGATTTTAAGCAGTTGGCTTAATTGTCGATTAGGATCCAAGATACTGTCATTATTACCTAATACTATAAAAGCATCCGAAACACCTCCATAAAGAGCGCTGTATGGTGCTCCACTTCCAACATCAGGAAATTTTTGTTCATCTCTCATCAAATTCATCCATCCAAGTGATACTTCTGGATTTCCCACCAACATTCTTGCATGTTTTAAGGCAAATTCAACATTTGATGTTCCCAATATAATCATTGTTGCAGGAAGCGCCAACCTAACAAGACCCTCCATTACTATTGTACTACTAGCAGTCTTTTTTGCTATCAATGAAGTTATCTTAACTGCTAACGATTGTATAAGTGCTATCGCCTTTAATCTGCTCTCATTAGCTTCAAGATCTTTTGTGCCGTTCGCAATAAGTCCCGTCCCTGGTAAAAATGGTGTGTACATACCAAATGTCATTTGAGCCATTGTATTTATTGATTTTCCCATTTCTGGCATTTCACCCATCCGATGTGCTCGCTCTATCCATGTTCGGTACATCTCCATTGCAATACGTCCTCCCAATGACCATCCTCCTATGAAAATATTTTTTTCTGGATTATTCAATCCTATCATTAGAGATAATAACTCCATATATGTTTCTGCTTCCTTTTTGAGAGGATTATTTTCTGGTTTATAGGTATGACCATACAGTGCTCGTTTTTCTTTAGTTGCAATTGAATTATCATATCCGAGGGTAGTAATAGAACAAAGTATCATATCTGGAATACCATTTTCATCAAATTGAGAGGGTTGTAAATATTGAGAAGCATGTTCGCCATCCCATATATCTTTATTTCCAAGAAATCCATTTAACCACACCTGTACATTTTGGATATTTGGAATATTAGCTGTATGCAACATCTCATCAAGTGTTTTCTTTTGCTCACTATTATCTCGTTGTATCGGGCTATTACACATCAATTTTCTAACTTTTTCTATATTTGTAAAAGCAACTGGGATTCGCACACTGAAAGGAATATGATCTTTTCCACCAAGAACCGCAAAGAGTTCTTTGTATAATCCCTGAATATCTTTTTCTTGTCTGGGATCAATAGCCGTCATTGCTTCAACAACACCGTCACTTGTAAAATCCAGCTTAACATAGGGAACTCCACCCTCTACAGCCTCCACAAGTATTGCAGTTTCCCAGTTTGTTGCCCACGGGAGCGACTCGACTCGTTCTTGCACCTCTGATACTACCGGTCTCATTTCTGATACAGCATTATGTAACCGAGCAAGTTCTTCCAGTTGAGGATTATGTTGTACTAGTGCACGATCAATGAATGGAGCTAATCTATTTCTATTATGACGTAATGTTTGAGCAACTAAGTATCTTGTGGTGTTGGAACAAACTCTATATTCATTAGTCAGTCTTCCTTCATTGATTCCCATTTGTTCTGCAATTTTAATTAACCTGCCCAATTGATTAGAATGAGGTCCTATGACACCAAAATCCGCTAATACTTCTGGAGCAACCTCCAATTCAAATGGTGGCCCTTTTTTAACTAATTTAGTTTCAATTCCTTGGGTTACTACCCAGTCATCGAGAGTCAAAAATTGAGCTCTAGAGTCCTTTTCCAATAAGTCTTTTGCTAAACAGAGCGCTGTATTATGGTTAATTAATTCTTCTGTTCTAGTTGGCATTCGTGGTACTGATAATACTGCCGGAAGCCTAAAATGAAATTGTTGTTCTAGTGTTGGATTATATCCTGCTATTTCAGACATACATATTTTATACGTATAATACCATATTATAGGCTTATTATACACATTAGTCAAGTTAACCTACATTCTATTTCGAAATGCACCACCTACGATTTTAGACTTTAACAGTCTACG
>JBAXPW010000035.1:0-12829 GCA_037132015.1 Candidatus Roizmanbacteria bacterium | reverse complement strand
CTATATCAAGAGTGATTGTATTTTTTTCACTCGTTACAATATCTATTGAAAAGTCAGTTTTATTTACTGTAACAATCTTTCCTGAATCTACCTTAAACTGTTCATCAACATATACATAATTTGCATTTATTGTTTTATCAAGTAGAGGACCAGTAACAATAACATAATCATTTTTCTTTACATCATTAAATTTGAGCTCTTTTTTTTGTGGAACAGCTACCTGATAAATTTTTGCATACGTATCATCAACTTTTACATCATAAATATTGTCATCGGAAGCCTTCACACGATATGTACTATTTGACTTTATTTCAACAACTAATCCTGATATACCCTTTGGTGATTTCCTTCGTAATTCAGCAACCTTAGTAGCAATGCGTTCTTTAAGGTCCTGAATTTCTTTTGCCTCAACTGGTGTTGGACTAATAGATATGATTTGCTTTTCTACACTCGCTGATGGAGATGATATTTTTTGCGCGTACACAGATCCAGAAAAACCAGATAAAGCAATTAAACTTATTATATATACACTAATATTTTTACGCATCATTGTTCGTCAAGTTGATAAACGATTAACTCTTTTTCTTGTATCGCATCTCTATTATTTTTAGGATATACAGTCATCTGTATCACATTCTCTCCAAAAGCTAAAGGAAAATCAACACTAAATTCCTCTCCGTCCGTACGAATCACAGAATTTTTGATCGGTGATTGTAATACAAGGAGTGAATCCTTCTTAGCTCTACCCTTTATAACTACAGTCTTTTCAGAAGTAATTTTTTGATTCTCTGGTTGAGATATTTCAAGAGGTTCATATTTCAAATTCTGAGCTATGCCCGTTGGAGTAACATTCAAAATAGTAGAAAACGATTTTGCTTTTTGAAACTGTTGTTTTTGATTAGATATCAATACAAAAACAGCTACTCCTATTCCAAACGACATCCCAAGAATAACCGCAATTAAAGTTTCTTTTTTCATATATTTATTCATTATAAACAATTTTTTTTAAGATTGCCGACAATTTATGAAGTACATCATCATTATTATACCAATAACCCTGAGATAAGAATAACTCATCAGCAGTTGACTTAATCACTATTGAAGCAGAAATTGCAGATAGTACTGGATTATTTTTTGCATAGAATGAAGCTGTAAGTCCCGCCAAAATATCTCCTGTTCCACCTTTTGTAAGCCCCTGATTTCCTCCCTCGACAACATATGTTTTTTCACCATCAGAAATAACATCTGAAACAGCCTTGAGTAAAATAACTACATTATACTTTTGAGCAGTTTTTTCAATTATATTCACTTTTCCATCAATAGAAATATCTGACAGATCTATACCAAATAGTGTATGAAATTCTTCAATATGAGGCGTAATAACAACTTTGTATTGCATATTTATCAACCATTCATTATCCATCATTTGAAGAGCTCCAGCATCTAATACAAACCTTTTCATCGGATATTTCGTAAGTACATATTGTGTAAGTACTCGAGTAAACATCGATTCATCATTAATCTTCAATACTTCTCCAAAATCATTTACTTGAATATCCTTATTTATCGCTCCTCGCACCATGCCGGGACCAATTAATATCACATCATCTTCTTTAAGATATTCCTCAATCTTTGCATGAGGTATCACAATACCATTTCTAAAAGATACTTTCATATCATGGATGAGCTGAATATTTTCAGAAGTCGATGATAAATGTACCATATCTGCAAAGTGTGAAACAGTTTCAGCTGACCATATCGGAGGCGCATGAAATAGTGTGGAACCACCAATAATTAATACTTTTCCATTGTCGCCTTTATGAGAAATTTTTTTTGATATCTCAAGTTGCTTTAAGGTCTGTGAACAAAGATGATGATTTGACGTTTGTATGAGTGTGTATGTCATGATTTTTTATACAAATATACATAATTCTTCATATACTAATTTAACAAACTTGTTTTGCAAATTGAGTAGTAATCAATGTATAATTCTACATTATGTTAACACATCGACAAGTCCGAAATAAAATTATATCGTTTTGGGAAAAACAAAATCACAAAGAAACTCCCCAAATTTCACTCGTTCCTCAAGGGGATTCTACTACTTTATTTACTGGTTCAGGAATGCAACCACTTGTTCCCTATCTTTTAGGTGAAATTCACCCACTTGGAACACGTATTTTCAACATACAAAGATGTCTTCGTGCAATGGATATTGAAGAAATTGGAGATAATAGACACACAACTTCCTTTGAAATGTTTGGTAATTGGTCTCTTGGAGACTACTTTAAAAAGGAGCAATTACGATATTTTTTCACACTCCTTACGGATCCCAACGAAGGGATCGGTCTTGATCCACACAAATTATATGTAAGTATATTTGAAGGAAATAAAGACATTCCAAAAGATACTGAAAGTATAGAAATCTGGAAATTATTGTTTCAAGAAAAGGGAATAGTCGCAAAAGAAGGTGAGCGAATCTTCTCATACGATGTGAAAAAAAACTGGTGGTCAAGAGCTGGTGCACCCGAAAATATGCCTATCGGAGAACCGGGCGGTCCAGACAGTGAAGTATTTTTTGATTTTGGAATAGAGCATAAATTCCATGAAAATTCTCAATACAAAAATGAAAAATGCCATCCAAATTGTGATTGTGGACGATTTGTAGAAATTGGAAATAATGTGTTTATGCAATATATCAAAATCTCGGCTGATAAATTTAAGGAGTTACCACAAAAAAATGTTGACTTTGGAGGTGGTTTTGAAAGACTTATCGCATCAGTTAATAATATGCCCGATATCTTTTTAACTGACCTTTATATAGACATAATTAAAACAATAGAAAAATCAACTAACAAATCATACTCCGATCCAAGATATCAAGCTTCAATGAGAATCATCACTGATCACATTAAAGCAAGTGTATTTTTGATTTATGATGGTGTTATTCCTTCAAATAAAGAACAAGGGTATGTCTTGCGCAGACTTCTTAGAAGAGCCTCTGTAAAAATGAAATTCCTTTCAGGATCTATGGATGGATTAATCGAAATAGGCAACGGAGTTTTAAAAACATATGAAGGAATATATTTTGATATCGAAAAAGACGGACCACACATTAAACAAATTATCGCTGATGAAATTGCAAGATTCAGCAAGAGCCTTGATCATGGACTTAAAATAATCGAAAAAATGGATTCAATAGATGGAAAAAGCGCCTTTGATTTATACCAATCTTATGGTTTCCCGTTTGAACTCACTGAAGAATTATTTAAGGAAAAAAACATAATAATTAGTAAAAATGACTTTGAAATCGAGTTTAATAAGCATAAGTCGCTTTCCAAAACAACATCAAGTGGTATGTTTAAAGGTGGGCTCGCTGATAATTCTGAACAAACCACTAAATATCATACTGCGACACACCTTCTTCATCAAGCATTGTATGATATACTCGGAAATGAAGTTAGACAAGAAGGATCAAATATTACTGGAGAACGTCTTCGTTTTGACTTTAAAACTAATATAAAGCCCACCCAAGATCAATTAAAAGAAATAGAAAGCGTAATAAATAGTAAAATATCTCTAGCCTTACCTGTAACATTTAAATTATTGCCAAAAGAAGAAGCTGAAAAAATAAATGCAAAATCATTCTTTAAAGAAAAATATCCAGATACTGTAAAGGTATATTATATTGGAAATGATATTAATAATGCCTACTCTAAGGAATTTTGTGGTGGTCCTCATGTATCAAATACTAAGGATATTGGATCTCTAACTATCAAAAAGTTTGAAAAAATCGGTTCAAATTTGTTTAGAATATACGCGCAATAACAATATTTTAGATATAGGTTGACTTTCTTATATTTTTGCGCTATAGTTTTGCGTATGCCAACATTAAACACAAAAAAAATAACCAAATCCCCAACTATTTCGCACAAAATGGAACCTATTGTTCTTGGTCCTGAGAATATTTCACCAGAACTATTACAGATGTTAGATGACAGATATGCAAAAGGATCTCCATCAAAATTATTAGTAATACTTTTAGTCGCAGTATCCTTTTTTGCAGGCTATTTATTTTTAAGAACTCCCGGTGGAAACATACAGGGTTTAAATATATTTGCAGGATCACAAACTGTACAGCCTACAAAATCTGCTGTTCAACAAGCATCTCCTCTTGACAATGTAAATACTTATGCGAAAGAACTCGGATTAAATGAAGGCGAATTTAAAAAATGTCTTGATTCAGGAAAAACTGCGGAATATATTAAATCACAACAATCAGAAGGAACGAGTGCTGGTATTCAAGCAACTCCAAGTATGGTAATTTACGATACTCAAACTGGTAGTGGAATATTAGTTGAAGGTGCATATCCATATGACCAACTTAAAATAGCACTGTCCAACTTTAAACAAGGAATCGCACAAAAAGAATATAAGAGTATTACTGTAGCAAAACCAAACTTTGATACAGAACGTTGGCTAGGAAATAAAGATGCACGATATGCATGGATAGAATATAATGATCTTGAATGTCCATATTGCAAAAAAGCACATCCTGATGTAAAACGTATCACATCAGAAAATTCTTCTGATATGGTCTGGATGATAAGACATTTTCCTTTACCCTTTCATGCAAGTGCTCAAAAACTTGCTGAATCTGCCGAATGTGCAGGTGCTCAAAAAGGAAATACTGCATTTTTCGCCATGATGGACAAAATATTTCAATAAGCTTAAATTTAAATTATAAACCGTCCGAATAGGACGGTTTTTTTATATTCATAACAGAATTACTGAAAAACAATATGTAGGATTGTCAAAAATATTGTCAAAGAAGGGTGTCGCTAACGGGATTCGAACCCGTGTATCATGGATGAGAACCATGTATCCTAGGCCTCTAGATGATAGCGACTGGAATAAATTAAAGCCAAAAAATAAGCTTGAAACAAAAATTCTAGTAATTGACATTCAATCGAAGCTTATGTATTATTGTATCACTTTATCATTCAGACATCAAGTTTAGCGCCTACTTGACTATTGTGTGTATTATAATGTAATTACTTATTTTAAGTTCCGTTCGTATAAAATATATGAAAAAAGTACAATTTACTCAGGAAGGTTTTGAACAAATTAAAATCGAACTTAATGAGCTAATAACAATCAAACGCCCTTATACTATTGATCGTCTAAGTAAAGCTCGTGCTATGGGGGATTTGTCAGAAAATAGTGAATATACCGCATCAAAAGAGGATCTTGCAATGCTTGAAGGACGTATTAAAGAGCTTGAAAATGTTATAAAGAATGCAGAAATCATAACAGCAAGTGCCAATAACAACATTATTGGAATAGGATCAAAAGTTATCGTTCAAACAGATAATATAAATGATGAGTTTATGATTGTTGGTGAGTTTGAAGCAGATCCAAGCAAAAAAAAATTATCACACACATCTCCTATTGGAAAAGCATTGCTAGGAAAAAAAATTGGTGATGCAATAACAATTGAAGTTCCCATTGGTAAATTGGAGTATAGAATATTAGATATTAAAAAAATTTAGAAACTATCTATGATTTGGGTAGATCGAGAAGTAGAAAAAATTAAATTAAGAAATAATAGTAGTGAATGGGTTGATGACATGAAAACTCCATCAGGAAGAGTTCATGTAGGAGCTCTGAGAGGTGTTGTCATACATGATTTAATCCACAAAGTTCTTTTAGAAAACAATATTAAATCAACATTTAGTTATGTTTTTAATGACATGGATTCTATGGATGCAATTCCATCATATCTTGATCAAGAATATTGGGGAAAATTTGCAGGAATGCCTCTTAACATTATTCCCTCTCCTGAAAAAGGGTATAAGAGTTTTGCTGAATATTACGCAAAAGAATTTATCACCGTTTTTAACTCAATAAACTGTCATCCAAAAATACTCTGGTCTTCTGAAATTTATCAAGCAGGAAAAATGAATGAAATCATTCGTACCACGTTAAACAAGGCATCAGAAATTCGAGAGATATATTTACGCATTACAAAAAAAAGTAGGCCAGATGATTGGTATCCATTTCAAGTAACATGTGAAAATTGTAATAGAATTGGTACAACATATGTGTACAACTGGGATGGAGAATTTGTACATTATTATTGCAAACCCGATATGGTAAATTGGGCAAAAGGATGTGAATATAAGGGTAAGGTATCCCCCTTTAATGGTAACGGCAAACCACACTGGAAAATTGATTGGCCAAGTTTATGGAACATCATTGGAATAACAATAGAGGGATCAGGAAAAGATCATATGTCTGCAGGTGGTTCTTATGATATCTCATCTACTATTGCAAAAGAAGTGCTCAATTATACTCCTCCCTATGCTCCAGCATATGAATGGTTTACTATCGGTGGAAGAAAAATGTCGTCATCAAAAGGTATAGGAGCATCTGCAAAAGATGTAGCAGATATTTTGCCTCCTGATGTTTTTAGATTTTTTATTGTTCGTACCCCAATTAGTACACACCTTGATTTTAATCCGTATGGAGATACAATTCCAAATATATTTGATGAATATGATCGATGTTTAAATGCCTATTTTGATAAATTAGAAAATATTATTCCTGAAGGTAAACAAGGTGAAGTAATTGCTGATTTTGCACGTATTATGGAACTATCAGAAGTACATCCATTACCAAAAAGGAGAATATTTTTACCTCGTTTTAGAACAATCGCCAATTTATTACAATCTCAAAGTAATATTATAAAAATGTTTGAAGAACTAAAAAAATCATCATTGACTCAAGATGAAATCGAATTACTTGAAGAAAGAATAAAGTATGCGCAACTATATCTGGATAAATTTGCTTCCGAAGAAACCCGAATACAACTCAGAACTGATGGAGTCGTATCAACATTAACTGAAAATCAAAAAATATTTATTTCTTTATTAGCTCATAATCTTACAGACAAACTAATTACTCGCGAAGATATTCAAAATATAATTTTTGCAACGATCAAAGAGGTTGATGCAAAACCAAAAGATTTATTTGATGGATTTTATCAAGCTCTTATCGGAAAATCCTATGGTCCAAAAGCATCTGATTTGATTTTGGAATATGGTATCGGTGTTATTCGTGAACGATTATTTAAGTCATTAGGAAATACAGAGAATAACATATTACAACCAAACAATTTAAAAAACATCTGGGATGATAGTAAGATATTTTCTATAGATTCAACTGTATCAAAGATATTTCCTTCTTTATCTGTTGGTGTAGCAATTATTGAAGGAGTAACAATTCAAAAAAATAATGAGCAAATATCAGAATTATTAAATGATTTTGTTTTAACTCAAAAAGATCTGACAAATGCAGACATTAATTCATATCCAGAAGTATTAGCATATCGCAAACTTTATAAAGAAATGGGCATAGACTGGCATTCCAGACGACCATCACCTGAGGCATTATTAAGGCGTATCGCTACTAAAAAAGATCTATATCATATCAATACTTGCGTAGATGCATACAATCTCATTGTTATGCAGAATCGAATATCAATTGGCGCGTTCGATCTTGACAAAATCAAATTCCCAACTGTCTTAAGATTTGCCCAAGATACGGAAGAAATTCTCCTATTAGGAGATACAGAACCAACTAGATATACTTCAAGAGAATTAGCTTATTTTGACAATGAGGGAGGATATAACATAGACTTTAACTATCGCGATGCTCAACGCACTTGTGTTACAGAGCATACAAAAAATATACTTATCAATATTGATGGAATATATGAAATTACTCCGAGAATAGTTGAAGATACTCTCAATAAAGCTATAGAAATAATTCAAAAATATTGTGGAGGAACGATAAAAAAAATTGGCATTGCGCTTGCTGAATAAGTCTTGTATTACATATATTCTACATCTATAATAGAACATGGATCAAGATATCGAACCAGGCAAACATTCTTTTGCAGAACTTCATTTTCATGTCGGACAATCCGTAGATCCCCATGTGTTGTGGAGTCTCGCACACCAACAAGGTATTCGACTCCCTTCAAAAGACTATCACAAATTTGAATCAATGATCACATTAAAAGAAGGTATAACATCATGGACACATTATCATGAATTATTTCATTGGACAGAGCTTATTCAATCATCTCCTATTGCAATAGAGCAATCAATTTATCATATTATTTCTGGAGCTTACAGAAGACATAATATCACTCTTCTCGAACCTTCATTTAATCCAATTTTTAGAAATCGAGGTGGAGAACGAGATCTTGATAATATTATTCTTGCAGCGCTTCGTGGTATGGAAATTGCTCTTCTTGAATTTCCTCAAGTAAAAGCAGGAATAATAATAGCACTCGATCGACGATTACCATATCATCTAAATGAAATATTAGTTCAAAAGGCTATTAGATATCATCGACGAGGAATCATTGGAATTGATCTCGGCGGACCTCATAAAGCGGGATTTGATTATAAAGATTATAAAAATTTGTATCAATTAGCTCAAGAAGCAGGACTCAAAACAAGTGTTCATACTGGTGAAGATGGCACTCCTGAAGAGATGAAATATGTATTAAATAATCTTTCATTAAATAGAATCAATCATGGAATTAAAGCTACAGAAGATGAAAGAATTCTTGATGAAATAAAAAGTAAAGATCTTACTCTTTGTATATGTCCTAGTTCAAATATTCGTTTAGAAATGGTTAGATCTATTGATCATTTTCGAGAAATAGTACAAATATTTTTAAAGAATAATATTAAATTTTGTATAAATACTGATAGCCCAGCTATGTTTCGTACTAATCTCATCAAAGAATTTTCTTTTCTTCTCAAACACAAAATACTTACGTACGAACAAATACTTGAATCAAATATCAACGCTTTTGGAGCAACTTTTATAAATTTACCAAATAAAAATGACAACCTTTACCTCTAACTCTAAAATTATTGGGAATGGAATTACGTATGATGACGTCTTAGTTCTTCCGGGATATAGTGATTTTTCACGATCTGATATTTCAACTGAGACCAAACTTACACAAAAAATATCACTTAAAATTCCACTAATATCCTCTCCTATGGATACAGTAACTGAAAGCAAACTTGCAATCAAATTAGCAGAACATGGCGGAATAGGAATCATCCATCGCAATCTTAGCATCGAAGATCAAGCTTTCGAAGTATCTAAAGTAAAAAATCATGACTATTTAGTAGGTGCATCAGTTGGCGTTTCAATAGGATATGAGGATCGCATCAAAATATTAAATAATACAGGGGTTGATCTAATAGTTCTTGATACAGCTCATGGATATACTACTTATACTATTAATGCAATACAATTTATAAAAAAGAATTTCCCTCATATTGCGATAATGGCTGGTAATATCGCTACGGCTCAAGGTGCAGAAGCATTGATTAAAGCAGGTGCTGATTGTCTGCGTATAGGCATGGGGCCCGGAGCAATATGCACTACTCGTATTATCTCAGGAATGGGCGTTCCTCAAATCACTGCACTTCTTGAAACTTCAAAAATAGCTCAAGAGCATCACATCCCAATAATTGCAGATGGAGGGATAAAATATTCAGGAGATATTGTAAAAGCACTTGTTGCAGGTGCATCAGCAGTAATGCTTGGCGGAATATTTGCATCATGTGAAGAGTCTCCCGGAGAGACAAAAGAGTTCAGTGAACACGAAATTCCAAGACGTTTTAAAAGTATTATCAATGGATCAAAATCATATCTATTTAAATCATATCGAGGTATGGGATCAATAGGAGCTATGGAAAAAGGTTCACAAATTAAATCAGAAGATGAATATCATGGGAAAAATTATAAAGATCGAGTCTTAGTCGCAGAAGGTGTCGAAGGATATGTTCCTGTAAAAGGCACCGTAAAAGATCTTGTTGATCAATTACTTGGAGGAATAAAATCAGGTATGTATTATAGTGGAGCAAAAACAATCAATGATTTACACACAAATGGGAAATTTATTCAGATCACTCATGCATCTTTAACAGAAAGCCATCCACATGACATATTGGTTACCAATCCCGGAAAAAATTACTAATGATACTCATCGTAGACTTTGGATCACAAACAACACATCTTATTGGAAGACGATTACGAGATATGGGGATTAAAATTCTCATTGAAACTCCTGAAGATGCTTACAATATTATAAAAGAAACACGTCCAAATGGGATTATCCTTTCAGGAGGGCCTTCATCAGTATATGAAAACAGTGCTCCAACAATTGAAAAAGAACTATTTAATTTGAATATTCCAATACTTGGCATCTGTTACGGTTGGCAACTCACTGCTCAACTCTTGGGAGGAACGGTAATAAATTCTCACAAAGAATATGGACCGGGAAATCTTAAAATTCTGGTTTCTCAACCATTATTTTCACATATAAAAAATGTTACTCAAGTTTGGTTGAGTCATGGTGATACAGTTGTAAACGTACCCGATGGATTTGAGACACTTGCTCAAACTGATTCAGTGAAATATGCATGTGTTGGTGATTTTAATCGTCATATTTATGGAGTTCAATTTCACCCTGAAGTAGAACATACAGTTGGAGGTATCGAACTGTTACAACATTTTGTAACAAAAATATGTCATCTTAAATTAAAAAAACACACCATTTCACATGATACAATTATTTCATCAATTAAGGATCAAGTGAAAGATGGACATGTGCTTTGTGCCGTTTCAGGAGGAGTTGATTCAACTGTAGTTGCATCTCTTATCGCAAAGGCAATCGGAAATAAATTACACCCTGTATATATCGAAAGTGGTCTCATGAGAGTAGGTACAAAAGAAGAAGTACAACATATTTTTCGCGATATATTACAAGTAGAACCAATCATTGTTGAAGCAAAAGAATTATTTTTGAAAAAACTCAAAGGTAAAACTCATGGTGAAGATAAGCGAAAAATTATCGGAAAATTATATATTGATTTATTTGAAAAAGAAGCAAAGAAGTTGAAAAATATTTCATTCTTAGCACAAGGAACTATTTATTCGGATGTCATAGAAAGTAAAGGATCCAAACACGCAAGTAAAATAAAGTCTCATCATAATGTGGGCGGATTGCCTGAAAAAATGAATCTAAAATTACTAGAACCTCTTCGTGAATTTTATAAAGATGAGGTTCGATCAATTGGTAAGTTACTCAATTTACCCGAAGAGTTTATTCAAAAACAAGTATTCCCGGGACCCGGTCAGGCGATACGAATTATTGGAGAAGTAACACCAGAACGATTAGACATACTTCAACATGCAGATACGATATTGATGGAAGAGATCCATGCATCAGGATTATATAACAAAGTGTATATGAGTTTTCCTATTCTCACAAATACAGTGAGTACTGCTGTGAAGGGGGATTCTCGACAACTACTTGAAGTTATTGCGCTCAGAATCATTGAATCAAGTGATGTCATGACTACAAACTGGGCACGCCTCCCCTATGATTTATTACAGAAAATTTCATCTCGTATAGTTAACGAAGTAAGTGGCATTTCAAGAGTTGTATATGACATCACCACCAAACCCCCAGCAACTATGGAGTGGGAGTAATCCACGAATAAAGATTCATTTAATATGAATTTAAGTTATACATGACAGAACTATTAAATACAGATCATAGAGATTTAGTATCTCTTGCTCACGATCTCTATAGAACAAATCTTAATTATACGAGAATTATTAGTCATCCCAATGGATTAAGTGCTTTAATTGAATCGCCACGCAATACCTTATACGATTCTCTAGCTTTATACAATACTTTAGTCCGTATGGGATTAACAACTACAGTTGCTGATAATGGTCTCTTTGCTGTAGTTATACCTGATAAACCATCGTTCGATTCATTACAACAACTAGGCAACGGTATGGAACTCAACTATTATTTTGGCCTACCCTTTGATTATGATATTTCAACTTTAAATGCTCCAAATGACATTATAATTAACAATCAAACTATTGATTTGGGTAGTCCACACTTAATTGCAGCTGTTCGAAACCGATTTAGAGAAAATCCTCTTGCAACAACAGGTGCCTATATGTTACCCAATGAACGAACTAACAGATCGACTCGATCATTTTCAACAAAACAAGTATGGTATGAAATAGAAGACTCTCCACCTAGCCAGATTTTTGAGTCTCCTACTTCAAATGATCATCCCTCATTATTTCATCAGGATGAAATCGATCCTGATTCTTTGAATGAAGATGATGGACTACGTCCTATTCTTATAGACCCTGAAAATTATGTTTTGTGGAAAACAGATATAGTCGGTTCTACTCAAATAGCAGTAAATTCCGGAGTGAAAGAACATACAACAATTAGATCTATAGCACTAGCTGCACATCTTACTGCCTTAGAGTTAGTAAAAAAAATTGTAGGAAATTCGCAAGATATAAACAATCTCCTTGTATTTAGATTATTTGCAGAAGAAATGATTATAGCTATACGTAAAGGGAACCGGGATTTAGAACTTTTTAAGAATCTAAATATTATAATCAATAATATATACAATAGAATTTCGAATGAAATATCTCATAATGTACAATTTATTTCTGTTGTAAAAGAACCAAAAATTGGTGCCGCTATGTACATGCATCGAGGAGTTGCGTTTTTTGAAGATAATTTACCTTCTGCTCGCGAATGGAAAACATCTGAAATACAACAAGCAATGTTGAATAATAGAGAATATGGTAGATTATTAGATCCTACTGGCTTATATTACACATAAATATATGGATATGAACCCTCGCCACTGTACCACCACTTAAGCTAAATTTAACTCCCCTA
>JBAXPW010000034.1:0-12986 GCA_037132015.1 Candidatus Roizmanbacteria bacterium | reverse complement strand
GAGTTTATCAAGTTATAAAGTTCATAAAGTTATAAAGTAAGAAAATTCCTAATTCCCTTGCCCGCGGATTCGGCTTGTCATTCCCGCCATGGAATTATTCCCTTCTCCTCTTTTGAAATATAGTTTGAGATGTGGTAAAATTGAACTGATTATAATTAGTTATTGAAAAAATATTGGTATGAAAAAAACAGCCTTAGTCACGGGAATTTTAGGTCAAGATGGTCCCTATTTAGCAAAATTGTTACTCGAAAAAGGATATAAAGTGTACGGAATGATACGTCGTTACTCCAATCCAAATTTTGACAACTTACATTATTTAGGAATCAATCATGAAATAGATTTCGTAGAAGCAGATCTGAATGATGAAGCATCGTTAATCAATCTAGTAAAAAATATTCGACCTGATGAAATTTATAATCTCGCAGCTCAATCGTTTGTTGGAGCTTCTTGGGATCAAGCCAAACTCACAACAGAGATAAATGCTCTCGGTGTTTTATACATGTTAAATTCAATTAAATTTTTTAGTCCTACAACCAAATTTTATCAAGCATCTACTTCCGAGATGTTTGGATCAAATAGTGATAATGGCTTTCAAGATGAAAACACCAATTTTCATCCACGAAGTCCCTACGGTGTTTCTAAAGTATATGCGTATTGGATGACGGTAAATTTCCGAGAGTCATATGGAATTTTTGCATGTAACGGCATTTTATTTAATCATGAATCCCCTCTTCGTGGCATTCAATTTGTAACACGAAAAATCACAGACGGCGTGGCAAAAATTAAAATGGGACTTGCAAAAGATATTCACTTAGGATCGCTCGATCCAAAACGTGATTGGGGATTTGCAGGAGATTATGTAGAAGCGATGTACTTAATGCTTCAACAAGAAAAAGCTGATGATTATGTTGTTGCAACAGGTGATACGCACACAGTTCAAGAATTTGTAGAAAAAGCATTTCTAGTCGCAGGAATAAAAAATTGGGAAGATTATGTCGTGATTGATCCACGATATAAAAGACCTGCAGAAGTACAACATTTACAAGGACGACCTGATAAAGCAAAAAAAATATTAGGATGGGCACCAAAGCTGAGTTTTGATGATCTTGTCGCAAATATGGTCGAGGCAGATATTGCACGATACAAAGTAAAAGCAAAATGATCTCTATCACCATTGTCATACCTTGTTTTAATGAAAAGTTTTCATTGGAATTGTTATTCAAGCGTATCACCACATCTCGATCACTAAAAAATATTTGTGAAGTCATTTGTATTGATGATGGTTCAACGGATACAACCCCCCAGATCTTGAAGCAATTGCAAAAAAAATATCCTTCATTACACATCAGTATACTTTGTCATAAAAAAAATAAAGGAAAAGGAGCTTCATTAAAATTAGGAATAATAAAATCTAAAGGTGATTATGTGATCATTCAGGATGCTGATTTGGAGTATGATCCACAAGAATATGATATTTTACTTGAACCGCTCATTCATTTACAAGCAGATGCCGTATATGGAAGTAGATTTGGTTCAGCAAAACCTCATAGAGTGTTGTATTTTTCTCATTATATTGCAAACCGAACTCTCACAACAATCTCAAATATATTCACTGGTCTTAATTTAACAGATATGGAGACAGGATTTAAAGCCTTTCGTGGCGATCTTATCCGCTCACTTGCTCCCCTTCTCCAAAGTAATGATTTTGGATTTGAACCTGAAATCACCGCACTTCTTGCAAAGAAAAAAAAGTTGAGAATTTTTGAAGTAGGAATTTCATACAATGGCAGAACCTATGAAGAAGGAAAAAAAATACAATTGATCGACGGTATCCGTGCATTATGGTATATTATCAAATATAATATAAAACACTAATATGAGTCAATCAATTCCCCAAGTAAAAATTCAAATATCTGAAGAAGAGATACAATCAGTTGTTGAAGTGATGCGAACAGGGCATATTACGCAAGGTTCAAAGGTTAAACTTCTTGAAGAACATATGTCTGTTCTTACTCGAGTTCCATACGCAGTTGCAACAACTAATGGTACATCAGCACTACATACTGCTTTACATGCAATAGGGATAAAAAAAGGTGATGAAGTTATTACAAGTCCTCTCACATTTATAGCAACAGCAAACGCCATTCTTATGTGTGGAGCAATTCCAATCTTTGCAGATATCGATCCTCAAACATATATTCTTGATCCTCAGTCTGTAGAAAGAGTAATAACAAAAAAAACAAAAGCTATTTTAGTTGTAAATCTCTATGGTCAGATGGCACAATATGACGAACTGAAAAACATTGCTAATGCGCATAAATTATTTATAGTTGAAGATAGTGCCCAGTCTATAAATGCAGAATATAAAAAAGAACCAAGTGGGTCAATTGGTGACATTGCATCATTCTCATTCTATGCAACAAAAAACATCATGTGTGGAGAAGGCGGAATGGTTACCACAAAGAATGAAGATTTTTTTATTCGAGCTCAACAATTTCGTCAACATGGGCAACCACAAGGAACACGATATGTTTATAACGGGCTTGGATATAACTATCGTATGACAGATATTCAGGCAGTGATCGCATTAGAACAACTTAAACATGTTGATGAAATAACAGAACGAAGAAAGTCGATTGCACACACTTACTCAAAAGGATTAGCAGGAATAATAGGATTGGAGCTTCCCAAAGAATACGAAAACATATCTCATGTGTTTCATCAATATACAATCAAAGTTACTGAAGATTTTTCAAAAAGTAGGGACGAGTTAAAAGAGTATTTACAAAGTAAAAGCATATCTACTGCCATATATTATCCTCAGCCATTGTATGAAGTGGCTCACCTTTCACAATATAAAAAAATTGAATGTTCTGCAACTGAAAAAGTGGTAAATCAAGTTCTTTCATTGCCAATGTATCCATCACTTACAGACTCAGAAATAGAATATATTATTCATTCAATTCGAGATATCTCATGAAATTGTTACAATTAAAAACAGCGTTGATTGGTGCAGGCAACATGGGTGCATTTCATGCACGAGTGTATTCTGAAATTTCACAATTTATAGCTGTTGCAGAGATAAATCCGATATTACGAAAAGAAATTTCATCAAAATATAAAGTACGGGTATATGAAGATTATAAAGAAATGATTGAAAAAGAATCAATTGATGCTCTTAGCGTAGTGGTTCCAACTCCGTTTCATGCACAAGTCGCTATAGATTGCTTGAAGAAAAAGATTCCTGTGTTATTAGAAAAACCAATTTCAGATACTATTCAATCTGCACATGAACTGGTTACAGTTTCCCAAGATAACAATGTGTTATTAAAAATTGGTCATATAGAACGATATAATCCCTGTGTACAAAAATTAAAACAATTGATAGAAGAAGATAAGCTTGGCACAATTCTTAACCTACACGCGATGAGAATGGGCATTTCTCCTCCATCAACTCGAGGTTCGAATGTTGGTTTAGATCTTGGTATTCATGATATCGATATTTTTAATTATTTACTCGACACATATCCCGTGAGTTATAATGTTGATGACCAACGTTTTTTTGAACATACAAAATCAGATTCTGTCGCAATAACGTTAAAATATCTCTCACAACTGGGAGTTATTTTAGCTAACTGGATTACTCCAATAAAGATACGAAAATTATATGTTTCAGGTACCAAAGGATTTGCTGAGGTTGATTACATTTCACAACAAGTAACGCTTTATAATAGACATATACAACTTAACACTGATGGAGACTTTTTGAAATTAGTATCATTATCTGATATTCCAAAAAAGGAGATATTCATCACAAAAAAAGAACCACTTCGTGAAGAACTGATAGATTTTCTTAAACAGGTACAAAATGGGGAAAAAGTTGATGCGGGATTACAATCAGCAGTTGCTTCATTGGAAATTGTGATAAAAGCATATGATGCAAAACAATAAGATTTTTATTCATGAAACTGCAGATGTTGAAGAAGAAGTAGTAATTGAAGATAACGTAAAGATATGGCATCAAGCACATATTCGAAAAGGAGCGTCAATTGGAGAAAACACAATTATTGGAAAAGGTGTGTATATTGATTCGAATGTTAAGATTGGGAAAAACTGTAAGATACAAAATTATGCATGTATTTATCATGGAGCTACAATTGAGGAAGGTGTGTTTATTGGTCCTCATGTAGTAATCACAAATGATAAAACTCCTCGAGCGATCAATACAGATGGATCTCTCAAAACAGATGAGGATTGGATTGAAGGAAAAACAATAATACAATATGGAGCATCAATTGGGGCAGGAGCAATTATTCTCCCTGGAATCATTGTTGGCCGATTTGTTATGATTGGAGCTGGATCAGTGGTTACTAAGTCAGTATCGGACTATATGGTAGTTGTTGGAAATCCAGCGAAAGAAATTATTAAATAATTACGGATTAAGAGGTATGTATAAAGGACTTAAAATTGGATTGTCAATACCTGCTCATAATGAAGAGGAACTTATAATTAATACCATCAAATCAGTAGAAAAATATGTTGATTTCATCACAGTTGTTGATGATAAAAGTTTAGATAATACTTCTAATGTAGTAAAAATTCTTCAAAAAAATGAGTCTCGACTTCACCTTATCACCCATAAAAAAAATACAGGAATTGGTGGTTCTATAATAGATGCTCATAAATATAATATCAGTCAAGGAGCTGACATCTTGGTAGTAATTGCTGGGGATGATCAAATGGATCAAACACAAATGTATAGATTGCTTGATTCGATACTCGATGGTAACGACTATGCAAAGGGAAATAGACTAGATCATAAAAAAGAATTAAAATATATGCCTTTTATTCGTAAAATTGGCAACATTATTGCATCATACGTATTTAAGATTACGATTGGCTACTGGTCGATTTCAGATCCTTTGAATGGTTATACAGCCCTCAAAGTTTCTTCATATAATAAATTGAATAAACAAAATATTGGAACAGGATTTGAATTTGAATTATCGGTACTAGGTGAATTATCTATGATAAATGCAAAAGTAGTTGATGTTGCTATTCCCGCAAGATATGGTAAAGAAGTTTCTGATATTAAAATTATTCGCGATGCAAAACGTATGAGTGAAACTTTACTCAAAATAATGGGGAGAAGGGCGAAAGAGTTCATAAAGTTATAAAGTCGAGAGTCTAAAGTCTAAAGTCGGAAGGCGCTTGCCCGCCGAATTGGCGGGTCATCCTGAACTTGTTTACCCTGTTTACACCCGAATAGGGTGAGGAACGTAGGGATTCAGGATCCATTTCTAAAACATATGTTAAATATAAATAAATTCCATATATCATTAAAACTAATTATTTTCATATATCTTATATTGATAGGTATCTTTTTTATATTTTTACCTCCCCCATTTTCGAAATCTGATGAATCGACTCACTTTTATAGAAGTATCTCAGTATCACGTGGTCAGCTATTTTGTAAGGAAAATATGGTATCTGGTTATTTTTCCATTCCAAGTGGATTGGCAAAATTAACATCTACTTTTAATTTACCTATTTATAATGAATATTCTGCTAAATTTCCTTGGAAATTGATTATTTCAACAAATAATCCGATAACTGAGGGAGCTGATGTCCGTTTTTATGAATGGTGTAGTTTGAGTTTTATACCATATATACCAAATGCAATAGGAGTATTTTTTAGCTATCCGTTCAATAATGCGATAGTTGCATTTTATTTTGGTCGAATATCAGGTTTTATCTTTTTTTTAGGCATCTTTTGGTTGTCATTGCGGATTGCTCCAAAACAATTTCACAATCTCCTTTTATTTTTTGTGAGTATTCCGATGGTGCTATATCAAGTTACGATATATAGCTATGATGTCATGCACATTAGTCTTATTTTGCTTATATTTTCTTTATTTACATCTGCATGGTCTCAAGAAAAAGTAAAATTTTCACAATATGTGATTTTTTGTCTTTCTATTTTGATTTTTATAACTACGAAACCGGGATATTATCTTTTTCTATTATTGATATTTCTTTATCCGCAGAAACGCATACGTATTCATGTGATGAAGAAAAGCACATTTACAATAGGTATTGTTGGAATATTTTTAACATATTCGATTATGTTGATTAGAGGATATGGACAGTATAGTTTAGCATCATTTATCAATCCTTCAATTCAGTCTAACATTATTTTTTCGGATATATTTAGATTTATTCAAGTATTGATTCACACACATATTTTGTATCATACAGAATATATTCGTGGATTTATTGCTGCTTTTGATTTTTCAGGTATATATGTATATCAAGGTGTATATCTTATAGTTGCTTCTATTGGTGCGATAGTAATCTATGAATTATTGCAAGATAAAAGATTAGAAAAAGAGTATGTTGGATTTGGGTATTTTCGAACGTTGATCCTACTGGGGATACTCATAGGGACCTATGTACTAGTTTTTATTGCGATGTACACAATATACTCGCCAATGGGCTATGATAGAGTTATTGGGGTACAGGGACGATATTTTCATACATTATTTTTGTTCTTTATTTTTTTCATAGTAGCTGTACGAGTTATGTTGAGAAAGGAATATTTTAAGTATCTTTGTATCACGTTAACCGGAATAGTTGTAATCAGTTTATTAGTATTTACATTTTATTCGAGGTATTATAATTATTCAGAAACATTTGAAAATGATAGAGAGCTAGAAACTCGATTAAACAAAGAGGTTTCGTTAGGGTATGTTGAAAATCATAAAGAAATAGAATCAGGTATTGTATTAAAAATGTCTGTTAAAAAAGGAGAGAAAATTGGGGCGATTCAGATGGCAGCTGTTCCAAAATCAAAATCTGTGACCATTCCATATGTATTCCGTATAAAGTCTGCTGATTGTTCTAGATTATTACGATATGATTATTTTGATCAAGCAGAAATTCAGAGCAGACGTATTTTGACTCAAAAATTTTCTCCATTAAAAGTAACAGAAGATAATCTTTGTGTTGAAATTGCTCCTTTCAGTAATAAGAAAAGTGAAAGTCAAGTATCAATAATATATTTAAATAAAAATCCAGCAGTTGAATTGTTGTATATAAGGAACTGAATTCGAAAGTACAAAGGGGAAAAGAGTTTATCAAGTTATAAAGTTCATAAAGTTATAAAGTAAGAAAATTCCTAATTCTCTTGCCCGCGGATTCGGCTTGTCATTCTCGCGCAGGCGGGAATCCAGTCTTTTATATTTCAAATTGTTATTTATGTCTGGATGCCCTTCTTCAAGGGCATGACATGTCATCCCAAACTTGTTTACCCTGTTTACACCCGAATAGGGTGAGGAACGTAGGGATTCAGGATCCATTTTCTAAAACATATGTCACACATAAAAAAATTCCATATTTCCATAGAGCATATTATTTTTAGCTATGTAATTTTAGTAGGCATTCTTTTTACATTTTTTGTTCCTCCATTTCAAAAGCCTGATGAAGTCGTTCACTTTTATCGTACGGTCGCTCTTTCAAGAGGTCAAGTTGTTTGTCAGCAACACGATGGAGCTTCCTCATTTACATTTCCAAAATATATTTATGAACTTCCAATACGACTATCAGGTGATATAAAGTTTGATTACAATAAAAAATTTCCTCAAAATGCCTTTTCTCAAAATGATTTACAGACAGATATAAGAGAATATGTGTGGAAGGATTGGTGTGGACTCAGTTTCATAGGATATATTCCCAATGTTGTGGGATTTATTATGGGGAATATCACCGGAAATATTCTTGTCTCATTCTATCTGGGACGACTTACGGGATTTTTATTCTTTCTTATATCATTATGGTTTGCGAGAAAATATGTATCAGAGCATTTCAAACCAATTGTATATGTAACTGCGTGTATTCCGATGCTCCTCCATCAGGTATCAGGGTTTACGTATGACGAGGTTCAGATATCGATGATGGTTATTCTCTTTAGTTTATTCACACATTTTTTTGAGACAAAAATAATTACAAAAAAACTTGTCGCGATTTTTGTGTCTTCGTTATTGATATTGGTTCTTGTAAAATCTGGGTACTATCCCCTACTTGGTTTACTCTTACTAATTCCGTATAAAAAAATTCAAGGATATTCTCCAAAATATCTTCTTGTGTTATTTTTTACATCGTTAATTGCGATGATTATCGGAATAAGGATAACATCAAATTATGGACAAAGTGCATTTTCAAATTTTGCTAATCCACAGATTCAATCTCTTCTTATTCTGACTCATCCGTTTTATTTTATACAAGCGATAATAAATGCGATAGATAAAAATGCAGATTTTTGGATACAAAGTTTTATAGGCAAATTTGGATGGCTGGACTATCAACTAAATGGCTTTATATATCTTTTATATATTTGTATAACTGGTGTAATACTGTATAAATCAACAATTTCTAAGGCTTCAGTTCAACTCAATAAATATCAACTCGGAATTCTATTTCTTAGTATTTTTGGGACAGTGCTTCTTATTTTTACGGGTATGTATCTTATAGCGACTCCAGTGGCAGAGGATATCGTACAAGGCGTACAGGGACGATATTTTATTGTGTTATTCCCCTTCTTCTTATTCTTTTTAAATCAAATATATCTTAAGTTAAAACAGAAAAAACTTATGCCATATGTATATGTGGTTTGTATGCTCATATTTGTTTTTCATATTTCACAGGCGATTTACGGAAGATATTTTGACTATAGTAAGGGAATTAGTAATCCCAATGTGTTGGATGAGAGATTACAATCAATTCGTAAAGAGCCTAATTCTTTGGCTGTAGTATCTGTTTCAAAGACAATTCGTTTTCAAATGCCAGTTGATATGGATAAAAAACTAGCAGGATTTCAAGTTCTTACTATTGGTTCTTCTTCTGCAAAAGTATTGGTACCCTATGAATTTGTCTTGTATAATCAGAGCTGTACAGAACAAAAAGCAAATGGATTTTTTAAACAATCCGATTTGCAAGTTACAGGAAAATATTCTCAATTATTTAGACCGTTTAGATCTGATGAACCTGAAGTCTGTGTCTCGATTTCACCATTTGTTGAGGATAACTTGAAAAATTATTTATTACTTGGAGTGTATAAAAAATCAATTCTTATTGAGCCATTGTATTTGTTTTAAAGTATTGTGATATCAGTTAGTCATTCTGAGGTGGAGCATCCAGTTTATCCCGCTAAGCGGGGAATCAATCGACTCTGGACACCCACAGGGTGCAAACGCCCATTATAAAGCAGGGTGCAAGCAAGTCAGAGTGAGGAAAATGAGGGTAAAGGGAAAAAGTTCATCAAGTTATAAAGTAAGAAAATTAGTAATTTGCTTGCCCGCCGAATCGGCGGGTCATCCCCGCGAAGGCGGGGATCCAGTCTTTTATAATTCAAATTGTTATTTATGTATGGTTTACACTAGAGCTCTGCTCTAGTGATGCCCTTCTTCAAGGGCATGACATTTGTTAAGTATCTGGTTTATAAAGTCGGGAGGTGGTTGTAAGAAAGTTGAGTGACGATTTTGAAATATATGAAAAAAACTATTTTAATTACGGGTGGGGCTGGGTTTATCGGATGTAATTCTGCTCTTTATTTTGCAAAAAAGGGTTATGAGGTAAGCATCGTTGATGATTTTTCTCGACCAGGTGTGCAAGAAAATGCGAATATTCTTAAAAAGGAGATTAAAAACTTGCAGATTATTACGTCTGATGTAGCAGATATTGAAAAATATAAATGCGAGATCCAAAAGGCGCAATATATCCTTCATCTTGCAGGACAAACTGCTGTTACGACCTCTATCAAAGATCCCGTGCGAGATTTTCATACAAATATTTACGGTACATTTCAATTGTTAAATGCCATACGAACATTAAATAAAGATGTGGTACTTCTCTACTCTTCTACGAATAAGGTGTATGGTAATTTGTCTTCACATACGCTTTCTTTAGATGCAAAAAAAGAACAATGGATCAACGAATCGTTTTCAAATGGGATAGATGAATCCTCTCAGTTAGATTTTCTTTCTCCGTATGGTGTGTCGAAAGGTTCAGCAGATCAGTATGTGAAGGATTGGTACCATAGTTATGGCGTGCGAACTGTTGTATTTCGTCAGTCATGTATTTATGGACCATTTCAGATGGGTGTCGAGGATCAAGGTTGGGTTGCTCATTTTTCAAAACAATTTTTGTTAAAAAAACCTATTTCTGTGTATGGTGATGGGTATCAGGTGCGCGATCTTTTGCATGTGAAGGATTTGATTGGTGCATATGAGTTGGCATTTGAGAATATAGAAAAATGTAAAGGTGAGGTGTTTAATGTGGGTGGTGGTGTTGGAAATGCGTATTCTGTGAGGAATGTATTGGAGATTCTTAAGTCTGAAACAAAAAGTGAAATATCTATTTCGTATCATGAAGAGCGTCTGGGTGATCAGAAATATTTTGTGAGTGCAAATAAAAAACTCGCTGATATACTCGGTTGGCATGTCTCAACAAAGTTCACAGAAGGCGTCAAAGACATGCTCCAATGGCAAAAGGGGTATTTGGGGGTGAAATTTGAATAATAATTACTAATAGTTATAGATTTACAATATCATGAATGACCATAAAATAATAAATGTTACAAAGCCTTTTCTTCCACCGATAGAGGAATATATTTCTTATGTAGAGGAGATTTGGAAGACGAATATTTTAACCAATAATGGTCCATTAGTCGTAAAACTGGAAGAAAAACTCAAGCAATTTTTGAATCTAAATAATTTGTATATTACAAACAATGGAACAATACCATTGCAAATAGCTTTAAGAGCATTGGAAGTAGAAGGAGAAGTTATAACTACACCGTTTTCTTATGTTGCTACATTAAACTCTTTGCTTTGGGATAAAATTCAACCAGTGTTTGTTGATATCGATGAAAGCACATTTTGTATTGATGCTAAGAAGATAGAGGAAAAAATTACTTCAAAAACAACTGCCATTTTAGCAGTACACGTGTATGGTATACCTTGTGACGTAGAAGGTATTGAGAAAGTAGCAAATAAATACAATCTAAAGGTTATTTATGATGCAGCTCATGCATTTGGGGTTAAATTCAAAAATCGATCTCTGTTATCATTTGGTGATGTTTCCACAGTTAGCTTTCATGCGACTAAACTATTTCATACAGCTGAAGGTGGAGCAATTGTAGCTGAAAATATTGAATTAAATAATAAAATAATGTTATTAAGACAGTTCGGTCATATTCAAGACGAATATTTTTTGCCAGGAATTAATGCGAAAATATCCGAATTACAAGCAGCGATGGGTTTGGCTTGTATGACACATATTAATCAAATTATTTCTAAGAGAAAACTATTGTGTGATTATTATGATGCAGAGTTAGAGGGTAGAATATTGAGACCGGTGATTTCTTCAAATATTGAATATAATTATAGTTATTATCCGGTGATATTTAATTCAGAAAATGCGTTACTACAGACTATGAAATTGCTTATGAATAGCAACATATTTCCGAGAAGATATTTTTATCCATCTCTCAATACTTTGCCATTTTTGTCAAAAAAACAACCATGTGAAATCTCTGAATCTATATCAAAAAGGGTGTTGTGTTTGCCATTAAGTTATGATTTATCCGAGTCAGATATAGATTTGATAGTTGGTATAATTAAAAAAACGGTTTAAATCATTATTAATGATTGAATATATATGTCATTTTTAACAGGTTCAGAATTGAGTAAGTTGGGTTTTAAAAGTCTTGGAGAAAATGTAAAAATATCAAATAAAGCTGTATTTTATAATACACATAATATTAGTATTGGTGATAATACTAGGATAGATGATTTTTGCATATTATCAGCAGGATGTGAAATATCGATAGGAGCATATGTGCACATATCAGTTTATTCTTCATTAATCGGAAAAGGAATTATTCGAATTGAAGATCATGTTGCATTATCTGGTAGAACATCTCTATATAGTAGTAATGATGATTATTCTGGTGAATATTTAACTAATCCGACTGTCTCAAGTGAATATACAAATGTTTTAAATCAAGATGTTGTTATTGAAAAACATTCTATTATTGGTTCGGGATGTGTGATTCTTCCAGGAAGTTATTTAGAAAAGGGCGTTGCAGTAGGTTCACTATCATTGATAAAAGGAAAATTAAAGGAGTTTGGTATTTATGCAGGAATTCCTGTTAAATTTATTAAATCAAGGAGTAAAAATCTATTAATTTTAGAAGAAAAATTTATTGATTCAAAATTGAATGTATAGTATCTCTGTATTCTCTATTCATTCTTTTGGAATCAAGATACTTAATAGCAAATTTTCTAGCATTATCACTTAGTTTTCTATATTCAATTTTGTTAGAACTCAGATCAATAATATAATTCTTTACTAGTTCTAAGTCTTCTAGATTAAACAGTAAACCATTCACATTATGTTTAATCAATTCTTTTATACCTCCACAAGTTGATGCTAAAACGGGTATACCTGAGGATAATGATTCCATAGCAGCAAATGGTCTTCCTTCAATATGTGAAGGCATGAATAATAAGTTGATATCTTTAAAGGCGCTAATATTATTAACAAATCCTTTTAGTTCGACAGTACGATTTAGTCCATTTGTTGTAATTGAGTTTAGGATTTCATTATACATGGGTCCATCTCCGTAGATAAAAAACTTAATATTAGTGTGTTCTTTTAGAAGTTTAGCAATTTCAATTATATAATTGGGGTTTTTTTCAGGTGATAAGCGACCCAAAAATCCAATAATAAATGGCCCCAGTTCACGATTAGAAGTTTCGATTGACGGCTTAAAGATATTTATATCAATTCCAGATTCAATAACTTTTATATTATTCTCTTCATATTTATTTATAAGAATTTCTTTAACTAAAAAATTGTCTGTAATTGTTAGCTTTATGAATCTTGAGAACTTTCGATTATTTTTAAGATGTCCATACACATTAAAT
>JBAXPW010000033.1:0-13816 GCA_037132015.1 Candidatus Roizmanbacteria bacterium | reverse complement strand
TTAGGATGTTCTATTTAGCGTGTTAACTGGTACAGGGAACGGGGTGCGTATCCGTGGATATGTACTGATGAAGACGATGGTTGATTTAGATGATTGTATTATGTTTTATTATACTCTACTATTTTGATAATATTCTTTGTCGTAGGTATGCCCATCGTCGCTCAAAAGGCGAACTTTGTGAGCATTTGGAGCCTACGAGTGGCTATGCCGATTGCAAATTCATTTGCAAGAGGTGTATACTAAAAACATGTCTACAGTAATATCAGTACAGGATCTATCTAAATCGTTTTTTGTAACAAAACGTCAGGGATGGAAGTATGCTTTTAGAACACATATAGTAGATACCATTGTAGCATTAAAAGATATAAAACTAATTATTTCAAAGGGTGAGTTTGTGGCTTTATTAGGACCAAATGGGGCAGGAAAAAGTACGCTGATAAAAATATTGATAGGTGTATTAGCTCAGTCAAATGGGTCCGTCAGGATTATTGGAAAGGATCCACTTGAAGAACATAATTATGTTATGAAACATATTGGTGTCGTATTTGGTCAAAGAAGTCGACTCTGGTATGATCTTCCAGTAAAGGAGAGTTTTGAATTAACGAAGAGGTTGTATATATCTGGTTATCCACGAGTTCACTTACCACATCAAAAAGAGTGGGAAGAATTTTTATTTGAGAGTATTGACATTGTGTCAATCATGGACAGGCAAGTCAAAAAACTCAGTCTTGGAGAAAGAATGCGATGTGAATTGGTTAATACCTTACTTTATAATCCTGAAATTATATTTCTTGATGAACCTACAATTGGACTTGATGTAGTGAGTAAACAAAAAATTCGTGAAGCTCTAAAAATTTTGAATAAACAAGGAAAGACAATACTATTAACGAGTCATGATACTGGTGATATCGAACAGTTGTGTGAACGCGTCATTATCATTAATCATGGAATGATGGTTGTTGACATGTCAATGAAAGAATTTTTACAGTTGAGCACTGATGTTGAGATTCGATTAAAATTACACACTTCTCCAAGGGGTTTAGAAATATCAGAAGGAATCAGAAAAGTATCAGAATTTGAAGTCGCGATAAATTGTAAAAAGACAGAGATTAAAGATAGGATGAAATTTTTACTAGATACATTTGATGTAGAAGATATTTCGATTCAATCTGAAGGAGTTGATGAAATATTATCTGAAATTTATCAGAAAAAGAATTAATATGTACAACTTGTCTCCGTATGTAGGATTCTTTTTAATTGAATATAAACGTATTTTAGTATACTTGCCTGATCAATTCTATAAAGCTTTATTATTAATCTTACGCATTGCACTTCCATATACTATTTTTTCTGGACTTGTGGTATCTGGAAAGATTACTCAAGAAATGGCAAATACATTAGTTTGGTCAGTACTGGGTGGTCAGATATTAAATCTTGCAAGTATGCGATTGTTTGACAATATTCGTGATGATATAAGATCTGGTGATATTGTGCTACGACTTCAAGAGCCAATTAATTATGCTGGTGCAATGTTTTCACGCGCATTTGGATATTTTATTCCAACGTTTTTTCTTTTGATGATTCTTTTTTTTATTCCTTGTTATATTCTGTTTCCTATAAAAATTCAATTTTTTACTCTTATTATCTTTACTATATTAAGTTTTATCTTACGAACAGTAATAAATATATTATTGGGACTGTCTAATTTTTTTATCGAACAAAATGAAGGAATCTTTTGGATCATAAATAAAATGTTTTTTGTATTTGGAAATCAAGTTGTTCCAGTATCTTTGATGCCTGTTTATGTGATTGGTATAGCACAAAAAACACCATTCTACCTTTCTTTAGCAGGGCCGATAGAAGCTTCTACGGGAAATCTTGATGTAATAACAGGATTTACATGGACGATTGGATACATCATCTTATTAGGTGGTATGATGTTTTATTTATTAGACATATTACGAAAAAAAGTTATATTAAACGGATAATATGGAAAATATTGATACATATCTATATCTGACAAATCTAAAATTTAGAAAAATGATGAGTTTTAAAACAGAGCTTATTATCCAAATAATAGGAATGATCCTTAATAATCTTGCATTTTTTTCGATATGGTATTTATTATTGTTACGATTCGGCTCAATAAATGGGTATAAGCTAGAAGATTTTCTACTTTTAGAAGGTAGTTTAGCTACCGTATATGCGATATATTTTTTACTATTTGGTGGAGTAACAAAACTATATCAATTTCTTAATCAAGACTCTTTCCTAGATATGCAGTTGTATCCTGCTAGTCCTCTTGCTGTTACTTTGACCAAATCTGGGGCATCATCTCAATTTGGAGATTTGATTCAAGGAGTATTATTTCTAGGATATTATGGATTTTTGTATACTGATAAAATTGGGATGATGATAATAGGTCTGATATTGATTCTCGTTGGATTTTTTGGGATTATGTTATTTGTAAATAGTTTTGCATTTTTTTATCCGGGGCTTTCATTGGTATTTGAAGACATATTTAATAATGTATATATCTCGGCATCTATGTACCCAAGTGATAATTATAAGGGAGTATTAAGAAATATATTATTCATACTGTTGGTTATTCCTGTTATATGTTTTCCCATTGAAGTTGTAAGAGGTTTATATGGACCAGAGGCACTACTAATCTCTCTATTCTGCGTGATAGGAATTAATATCCTTGGATACTTATTATGGCACGCTGGCATAAGGAAAGCCGAAAGTGGAAGTAGTCGAAGTATGATTGTATAATAAATTCGTATTTACTTAAACAAATATACTATAACACCTACTATTAATGCGATAATGAGAATATTATCAAGCCCTGCTATTTGCAATAATCCAAGCACTGTTAATAACCATACGATGAGAATAACTCCTGCAATTTGTTGAAATGGGCGTGGTAATAATGTGATAAGCCAAAGTACTAATCCAAAAATGATCAAATCAAACAATGTGATCGATTTTCCACTGAGTGAAAAAAGAGTGGTATCTTTAAGAATATTTGGAATATTGATATATCCAGTAACCCATAACAACACTAATATAATCAAAAGTACTGCTACCATATGTTTATAACGAATGAGTAATGATTAATAATAAATTATACTACTTTACAAGATCCAACTGGTGCGAAAACTTCAATTTCCTGAAATCCCAACGCTTTTAGAATTGTTTCTATTTGTTTTTTAGCATTGTCCGCGCTTGTTTGAAGAATTGCGCCATCTTGACAGGATGTGGTAACTATAGCCTTCTCTGCTTCTGCTCGTGCCTGTGATTCTAGTTGAAGATCACCCTTTGTAAAAATTCCAGTTGTACGGTCATAAACTTGTGTTTTCTCATTATCAAGTTTACTAGAAAGTATTTCCGAGGGTGGAAGAGTAATATGAATTTTTTTGTTTGAAATCTGAATATCCTGTTCTTTGACTTGTGATAAGTCAATACCTCCGATAACAGTACCGTGAGCAATAAGTAATATTTTATCTCCAAATAAGAATTGTCTAATTGCATTATCTTCAGCACTTTTTGTTATCACCTTTTCCAAAGTGTAGCGCGATGTTTCTAATCGTTGTAGTTGTTGAATTTGGGTAATTATAGCTTTTTGATCTACTTTTGGATTAAATGCAAATTGAAAAATAAAATACGCAGAGATGCTAATTATCAGAATTAATACTATTATGAATTTAATTAAAATTGTTTGTTTCATGCTACTTATTATACAGGATAATGAGTATAATAGGGAATGGTAGATATATCGAAGTACAATCATATTCTATTTATAGGAGTTAAGGGAGTTGCAATGGCAAATCTTGCAATCATTCTCAAACAGTCAAATAAAGAAGTGTCTGGAGTTGATGTGGCTGATGAATTTATCACAGATATAGAATTAAAAGAGAATGAGATTCAAGTTCAAAATATTAATTCATATTCTATCAATGATACTATTGATCTCGTAGTATATGGAGCGTCTCATGGAGGGAAAAATAATACTATTATTCAACAGGCAATTCAAAAAAAAATTTCCATCATAACTCAGGCTGAGTTGATTGGTCATATAGTTTCTCAATATTCTCAATCGATAGCGGTTTGTGGTTGTCATGGGAAAACAAATACAACATCATTTATTTCATTTTTATTGCATCGACTTCGCCTTGATCCAACATATTTAGTTGGTAGTTCATCATTTTCAGGATTGCCTGCAGGACATCGCGGATCAAGCGAATATATTGTATATGAAGCAGATGAGTATGGAGTTTGCCCTCCTGATGATAAGACGTCCAAATTATTGTATAACAAGCCAAAACATGTTCTTTGTTTAAATTTGGATCATGACCATCCAGATATGTATCCCACATTCAACGATGTAAAAGATACTTTTTTACAGTATTTTAATGAGCAGGTTCAGCCTGATGGTAACATATATATAAATGGAGATGATGTGAATTTAAATATAATGAAAAATAACATTTTAAAGAAAGTAAAAACATATGGTTTTAACGAGTCTAATGATATAGTGATACGTATTGTAAGACAAACAGAGGAACAAACAACAATCTCGTTGACAATATCAAAAAATCACGGGTATGCACGCCATGGCCAAGTTATGGATCCACATTTCGCCTTTGACGGGATAAATGAATGGGAATTTGATCTCCCCTTTTTTGGTAAACTGCTAGTTGCAAATTGCGCAGGCGCAATTGGGTTGCTTCTTGAAATTGGGTGTAGCGGAGAAGAAATTCAAAAAAATACAATGTTATTTACAGGAGTAAAAAGACGATTTGAGGAAATATATCATAAAGGCGAGACATGGATATTTGACGACTATGCACATCATCCTACAGAGATTCAAGCCACACTTCAGGCTGTAAGATTGCGATTTCCAAAGAAACGAATAGTGGTAGTATTTCAACCCCATACATTTTCTCGTACCAAGTTGCTCGCTTCTCAATTTGCAGAGAGTTTGGCATGTGCAGATATTGCACTTATAGCGCCAATTTATCCATCTGCACGAGAAAAATTTGACAATCAAGTGAGCTCGGAAATGATCGAAGAATATGCCAAATCTATGAAAAAGAACAATGTAAAAGCTTTTTCAAATATTTGTAAACTTACAGCTTCATTTTCTTCAATTCTTCAAAAAGGAGATGTCGTTTTTACGATGGGCGCTGGTGATATATATAAGCTGAAAAATGATATAATAAGAGCATTAGAATAGTCTTATGGAAGATCCTAAAACACAATTATTACAAGACTTAGTTGCTTTTCTTGGTGAGGCAAAAGTTAAGATAAATAAAGATATTGGAATATATCTTACAATCCGAACACCTGCAATAGCGGAGTATTATATTGATGCTGAATCTGATTCTGATATTCAAAAGGTTATTCAGATAGCTCATAATCATTCTTCACACTGTATTATTATTGGTGGCGGATCAAATATTATAGCTGTCAAATCTCTTATTAATGGGATAGTGATACATAATCGTTCTATTAAAAAAGAAAAAGTAAATGAAACGTTTGATACGGTTGATATGTTATATAGCTCTGGATATTCAATATCTCAGATCGTTCGCGAGACAAGTCAACAGGGTTGGTCGGGATTTGAAAAACATCTTGGATTACCCGGTACAGTAGGAGGGGCAATATATATGAACTCAAAGTGGTCTCATGGAGGGATGATATCTATCGGCGATATCTTAGTTTCAGCTACCATTCTTGATATGACTGGAAATATCAAAAAGGTTGAAGCTCCGTATTTTCAATTTGCATATGATTTTAGTATTCTTCAAGAAACAAAAGAGATTGTTCTCGATGCGACATTTCGATTAAAAAAATCTACTCAAGAACAGGTTGAAAGTGAGGCTCAAAAATCGTTACAATATAGAAAAGATACTCAGCCATTTGGTGTTGCAACATGTGGGTGTTTTTTCAGGAATATTTCGTTAGAGGACAAACAAAGGTTGCATTTACCATCTGTTTCTGTTGGTCAACTCATTGATAACCTTGGATTGAAAGGTATTTCTATAGGTGGGTTTATGATATCTGATAAACATGCAAATTTTATCGTCAATACTGGGAATGGAAATATCTCAGATCTCATCCTTCTAATTAATTTAATAAAATTAAAGGTAAAAGATAAATATAATATTGATTTGAAGGAAGAAGTAGAGATGATATAAATTTTATTATAATCTGTTCTTGTTATTATATTACTTTTAGATTTATGGAAGATGCATATATAGTTCATGGAGGAAAAAAATTAGAAGGCGAAGTTGCCTTATCAGGAGCAAAAAATGCATCGTTAAAGATGCTTATAGCAGCATTAATATTTGATGAAGAAGTAACTTTTTGTAATGTCCCTAAGATTAATGATGTGTTAGATTTAATGCAACTTATACGATTGATGGGTGGCAAAGCAGACTTTACAGATACGAATACAGTTGTTGTAAGCGGAAAAAACATAACAGTGAATAAACTTGATTTACTTCATGCCTCTAAATTCCGAGCATCATTTATGTTTTTTGCTCCGCTTTTAGTTCGTTTGAAGGAATGTCATGTTCCAAATCCAGGAGGCTGTAGGATAGGAGCGCGACCTATAGATCGTATAATTGAAGGTATGAAAGCGCTAGGAGTAGTAGTAGATTATGATTCAAAGACGGGTTATTATCATGCTAAAATGTCAGACTTTCCAAAAGGATCATATACATTTGAAAAGAGCTCACACACTGGGACTGAATTATTAATCATGCTCTCAGTTATTGGCAAACATTCTGTAACTATAGGCAATGCGGGACCAGAACCTGAGATAGACGCTCTGATTTCATTTTTTAATAAGGCGGGGGGAAATATAAAACGTAGTGGAAACGATATTATTGTAAAGGGAGTTGAGTCTCTCCACTATAAAGAACCATTTAAAATAGTATCTGATAGAAATGAAGCCATCACATATGTTAGTATGGCGATAGCAACAAAAGGATCTGTTACCGTACATGGTATTGAGCCTGTACATATTCAAAGTTTTATTGATTATGCAAAAAAAGCAGGTGTATTTGTTGAAATAAAATCTCCTACAAGTATTTATTTTGCATACAAAAATAAGTTAAATGCTGTAAGTATTGAAACAGGTCCTCATCCCGGATTTATGACAGATTGGCAACAAAATTGGGCAATTATGATGCTTCAGGCAGATGGTGAATGCATAATTCATGAGCGCGTATTTGAAAATAGATTTGCTTATGTAGAGGAATTAAGAAAACTAGGAGCAAAGATAGATTTTGTGAAGGTGCCGGTAACAAATCCATCTGAATATTTTTTCTTTAATTTTGATCCAAGTAAAAAATATCAACAAGCCATCAAAATTGTTGGTCCACAATCTCTTCATAATGGCGTAGTACATATTACAGATCTTCGTGCTGGTGCGACATTAGTAATTGCATCTCTTGTAGCTCAAGGAGAAACTATTATCCATGGTGCATCTATTGCACAGCGAGGATATGAAGATCTCATCAGAAAAGTTAGAGCTTTAGGTGGAGATATTCGAGAAGTATAATATGAAAAAAGTTACAGTTTTGGGAGGTGGCACAGGTTCTTTTGTTATTCTATCAGGACTCAAGCACCATCAATATGATTTATCTGCTATAGTTACTATGATGGATTCAGGTGGTTCTACTGGTAGATTGAGAGATCAGTTGGGTGTACTTCCACCGGGTGATTTACGTCAATGCCTTGTTGCTCTTTCTGAAGCTCCAGATCTTTGGAGAAAACTTTTTTTATATCGGTTTGAAAATGGGGATCTAGATGGTCATAATTTTGGAAATATTTTTTTGTCAGCACTTGAAAAGGTTAGTGATAACTATAATGAGGTTGTAAAATCTGCAGAAAAAATATTGCACACTAAAGGGTCTGTGATCCCAGTTACTATGGAGAAAGCTCATCTTTGTGTCAAACATGAGAATGGTACTATTATAAAAGGTGAAGGCATTATTGACGAAAATTATACTGAACAAAGCAAAATAGTAGAAGCATTTTTAGAACCCAAAATTAATGCAAATCCTCGTGCAATCAAACGCATTCAGAATAGTGATGTAATAATTATTGGTCCCGGTGATTTATATACGAGTATTATTCCTGTACTTTTGGTTGACAATATCAAACAAGCACTTATGTCTAGTAAAGCAAAAATAATTTTTGTTATGAATTTAATGACAAAATCGGGTCAGACTACGAATTATACTGCTCAGGATTATATAGATGATCTACAAATTTATCTTGGACGAGTTCCCGATGATGTTCTTGTTAATAATGGAGAAATTCCTTCAGATATACTACAATGGTATAAGTCTCATCATGAGTATGTCGTTTCAAACAATCTGAAAAGTAATTATAGCATGAATGTTATTTTAGAAGATGTTGTTGATAAAACAACTGTTCAATTATCAGCATCAGATAAATTATCAAGAAGCATTTTGAGACATAGTTCTGATAAATTGGCACAAATTATAAGTCAGATTATTACATGATTCATCATTTACACAAACATGGTGTTTCACTGAAAAATGCATGGGCGGGGATTGTGTGGTCTTATAAGACCCAACATAATTTTCGATTACATACCATTATTGCATCGTGTGTGATTTTTTTAGGGTTTGGTTTACATATCTCAAATTTTGAATTTGCAATATTGATACTTGTTATCGTATTAGGACTTGCTATTGAAGCAATTAACACAGCCATAGAGGAGCTTGCTGACGCAATCGATACTACTTGGAGAGAAGATATTAAGATTGCAAAAGATGTTTCTGCAGGAGCTATGTTGTTGTTTGCATTTGGTTCAATTATCATTGCTTTTATTATATTTATTCCAAAATTCTGGATGCTTATTTTTTAAAAATGTATGTCAATGTATTTATTAGTCGGTTTTCTTTCTTTCGTAGTTCACGCTGTAATGATAGTACCATTTATTAATTTTTTATATAAAATTAAGTTTCAGAGGGCAGATCAACAAACAAAAGATGCGTTTGATAAACCCACTCCCATATTTGATAAATTTAACAAGCATAAAATGGGGACTCCTGTTGGAGGAGGAATTCTTATTATTGGTATAACTTCTTTAGTTTATATACTTGTACTAACGCTTTTCATGGGATTTGGAGCGACTATTTTTTCTAACTATGCATCTGTAATGTCAGAAATAAAGATATTACTATTTTCGTTTATTAGCTTTGCATTTCTTGGGATATATGATGATTTAAGTAAAATATTTTTTTGGAAAAAACGACAGTTTTTTGGACTCAGATTAAGACATAAATTTGTGTTGGAAGTTATACTCGCTTTAATTATTAGTTTTTGGTTATACAATGATCTGAAAATTGAGATCATTAACGTTCCATTCTTTGGTGTATTTCATATCGGGTACTTTTATATTCTTTTTGCATCATTTGTGATTGTTGCTTTTGCAAATGCAGTAAATATCACTGATGGAATGGATGGGTTGGCATCAGGAGTATTAATGATTGCGTTATGGAGTTTTTGGACAGTTGCAGGATCGCTTATGGACGTTCCTACATCTCTATTTATTGCCATTTGGTTAGGTGGAGTTATTGCATTTTTATATTTTAATATTAATCCAGCACGTATCATACTTGGAGATGCTGGAGCGCTTGCATTTGGTGCAACATTTGCAGTTATTGGGTTGATATTAGGCAAGGCATTTGCTTTACCGATTATTGGAGGTGTTTTTGTGATTGAAATTGTTACCTCACTTGTACAGTTATCGTCTAAAAAGTTTTTTCATAAAAAAGTATTTCCCGTTTCACCACTTCATTTATGGTTGCAGTTGCGGGGATGGTCTGAACCGAAGGTTGTGATGCGACTTTGGATAATCAGTATATTATTTGCACTATTTGGTCTTATGATTTCGTTTATGAAATAATATGCATTCAAGACTCATTGATTCCTTAAAAAATGAATATAAAGACAAAAAAGTATTAGTTATGGGGCTTGGGTTGCAAGGTGGAGGATTGGGTGCAGTTCAATTTTTCTTAGAACTTGGAGCAGATGTTACTATTACTGATCTCAAATCAGCAGATCAGCTCAGCTCTTCTTTAAAATTACTCGAAGGTAAAAATGTAAAAACCATACTTGGTCAGCATCATGAGCAGGATTTTATTCAATCTGATCTTATTATAAAAAGTCCAAAAGTTAGATGGGATAATCCATTGATTCTTTCTGCGTTAGCAAAAGGTGTGCAGGTAGATATGGAATCTTCCTTTTTTGCAAAGTATTGTCCAGCACGAATCATAGGTATTACGGGTACGAGAGGGAAATCGACTACAACATACATGATCTATGATCTTCTAAAAAAGGCGGGTAAAGATGTTGTTCTGGGAGGAAATATTCCCCATATTTCTACTATTTCTTTATTAAAAGATATTCATCCAGATCAATTGGTAGTTCTTGAACTTTCTTCTTGGCAGTTATCAGGGTTCAAGCGGAGAGCCATTTCTCCCCATATTGCAGTATTTTCAAACTTTTACCCTGATCATTTAGATTATTACAGCAATATGGATGAATATTATGAAGATAAGGCAGTAATTTATCAATATCAAAAGCCAAATGATTATGCGGTCATAAATAAATCATTACAAAATTATGTAGAAAAATATCCTACAGCTTCACATCTACAATTTTTTAGTGACTCTGATATTTCATGGAACTTGAAGATTCAAGGAACACATAATGTGCAAAATGCATCTTCGGCTTACAAGGTTGGGAGGATTCTTGGTATTGATGAAAAAATATGTAAAGATGTATTAGAACAGTTTGCTGGCGTTCCCTATAGACAACAAATTGTTCGAATAATTAATAACGTTACCTTTGTTAATGACACAACCTCTACTACACCTGTGGCAACGAACATTGCTATAGAAGCATTTAAGGACAAGTATTTGGTACTTATTTTTGGAGGATCAACAAAACATTTACCTACTGAAGGTTTACTTGAAAAACTTAAATTAGCTCAAAAAATTGTACTATTGAAAGGTTCTTTTACGAATGAAGTGATGCCATATTTGCAAGAACATTATGCAGAAAAAATTTCAAAGGTATTTGATTCCATCGATGAAGCGGTAGTGGAATCCTATAGACTTGCAAAAAATATTGAGGGGCCAACATCGGTAGTATTATCTCCCGGAGCCACATCCTTTGAGATGTTCAAAAACGAATTTCATAGAGGAGATGAATTTAATAGGGTAGTGAATGTTTTAAAATGATATTAATTAGTGCTTCCCTTTGCCCTCATTTTCCTGTAGCATATATACATGCGACGAATTCATCCTTCAATTTCAATGAAGTCCTTAAAATCAAAACAACCTCGTTTTTTTTGGCTGATTGCCATTCCACTTTTACTGGCATTTTTTGGATTATTTTTTATATTTGAAGCCTCAGCTGTCAGAGGAATATCAGAAACAGGCAATAGTTTTCATTACCTCCAACGTCAGTTTATTTGGCTTTCTGTAGGAATAGTATTGATGGGTATTTTGTCATTTATTGATTATAAAAAATTATACCCAGTGTCCTTCATCATCATGTTTGTGGCTCTTTTTATGTTAGTAATAGTTTTAATTCCATCTATTGGATCTTCTATCAATGGTGCACGAAGATGGATCGACTTTGGACCTTTTAGTTTTCAACCAACAGAGTTTGCAAAAATAGCAGTCATAATATATCTATCTGCATGGTTTTTACATAAAGAGCGAAAACGTTTTTTTTCCTTTATAGTTCTTATTGGAGTTATGATGTTCTTAGTGATGCTACAACCTGATATGGGCACTTCATTTATTATTTTTTCAGTGAGCATGATCCTCTACTTTGTCGCAGGCATTGATCTCAGATATTTGTTTGCATTTATTCCTTTTAGTGCTGTGAGTTTCTTTTTACTGATTAAGTTTGAACCATATAGATTTCGTCGCCTCTCTGCATTTTTTAATCCTGCGGATGATCCACAAGGCGTAACATATCATATCAATCAAGTTCTCATTTCATTATCAAATGGGGGAGTTTTTGGACAAGGCTTTGGCGCCTCAAGACAAAAATATATGTTTTTGCCAGAGGCACATACCGATTCCATCTTTGCAATAATTGGAGAAGAGATTGGCTTTATTGGATCATTAGTTTTGATAACAGCATATATCGTATTTTTATATCATTTGTATAAAGTATATGTCTCGGCACCTGACAGATATGGCAAGTTATTATCAGCAGGGATCTTTGCATTTTTTGGATTGCAAATAATTACAAATATGATGGGAATGACTAAGTTAATTCCGATGACAGGTGTACCGTTACCGTTTTTATCATATGGAGGTTCTCATACATTAGCTACCTTTATTTTACTTGGAATTGTTATAAGTGTTGCTCGTCGAAGTAAAACTAATTAGTTTTTAGTATACAATATGAGTATGAAAGAGAAAATTCTTATCACTGGTGGACACTTTACTCCCGCTCTTGCTGTGATAGAACTACTCAAAAAATCGAAACCTGATGTGCAAATTGTGTTTGTAGGAAGAAAATATCAACTTACATATGAACAGTCATTATCACTGGAATACAAAGAAATTCAAAAAAAGACAATAGAATTTTATCATTTGGAAGCAGGTAGATTGACTCGCACATTTACTTTTCGAAGTATTCGAAATATAATCAAAATTCCTCTTGGGTTCATTCGAGCGTTACAACTTGTAAAAAAAATTAGGCCATCAAAAATCCTTGTATTTGGTGGATACATAGCTCTTCCTATCGCTGTAGCAGGATATGTATTTAGAACTCCTGTTTATATGCATGAACAAACAATAAGTCCAGGAATAGCTAATCGAATAATTGCTATTTTTTGTCGCAAAATTGCTGTTTCATTTTTAGAAGCTCAACAATATTTTCCAAAAAACAAATCTATATTAACAGGGAACCCCATTCGAGAAAATGTATTTAATACAACTGGATTTTCTGTTGCTAATAGAGATAATAGAAAGGTAATTTATATTACAGGAGGATCGCTTGGATCACATAGTTTGAATGTGCATATTGAAAATATAGTTCATGATCTTCTTAAAAATTTTATTGTAATTCATCAAACAGGCGATGTTAAAGAATATAATGATTTATTAAGAATCCAAACATTGCGTAATACGTTTCCTGAAAATATGCAGGTTCATTATATTGTCCAATCACATTTTAGTTCTGAAGAAGTAGGAGGAATATATGCGCTAGCTGATCTTGTGGTGGCGCGATCGGGTGCTAATAGTCTATTTGAATTATTAGCTTTACATAAACCAGCTCTATTTATACCACTTCCATGGTCTGCGCATGGAGAACAACAAAAACATGCGGAATATTTTGTTAAGAATAAATTAGGAGAAATTTTTAATCAATATGAATCAAGTAATACACTCAAAGAAGTTATTATGAAGATGATGGCAAATATTCAGACATATAAATATAATTTTACCCAATTACATCTTGAATCTACGACACATGCGACTGAAAATCTACTCAGATTGGTTTTTGAAGAATAAAATATCACTGAGTATTATGGGAGTTTTGGTGATTATTATTTCTGTGGGAGCGATATATTTTTCTCACAATTTTGAAGTAAAAGTAATAAAAATATCTAGCAATCATGGAAGAGTAGAGCTATTTGGACTGACTAATCTATATGGTACAAATTTGATTATACTTACCGAACAGGAAATTAATAAAATAGTATTTGAGAGCAATCCTTCTGTTAAACATATTATCA
>JBAXPW010000032.1:0-13915 GCA_037132015.1 Candidatus Roizmanbacteria bacterium | reverse complement strand
AATATCTTAATAGATTATCGGATTTATTTTTTACCGTTGCACGATTTTATAATGAAGAAAAAGAACTCATCACATGAATAAAATAAAAATATTTATTATTTTTTTTGTTCTATCTCTAATTCTGGGATTATTTGGATATATCATATTGAATAATAACCCCTCCAAACAATCTATTACAAGAATAGAGAGTAAAATTGAAATAAGAAACAGAGTAATAATAGATAAAATAAGTAAAGAAAATAAAATTTCAGTAAAAGATAAAACAACAGCATTAACTGTTTTACAGATAAATAATAAAGTTGTGATGAAAGGTGAAAAAGAAATGGCTTTTGTAACGGGTATAAACAATCGACTAGCAGACGATTCAAAACATGAGTTCTGGGCATTGTATGTGAATGGGAAACAAGCTCAAGTTGGCGCTGGAAGTTATATAGTTAAACAAGGAGATACAATAGAATGGAAAATCGAAACATATTGAGATATATGCCGGAAATATTCGGTATTTGTGCGGTTATTATAATGACAATATTATTTAGACTTCTTCCTCATCCTCCAAACTTTACGCCAATTGGGGCCCTTGCTCTATTTGCGGGAGCACATATGAATAAGAAGATTGCATGGATACTCCCCCTATCTATCATGTTTTTCTCTGACCTCCTCATAGGATTTCATTCGACAATACTATTTGTCTACTTTAGTTATATTGTTATCTCTTTATTTCCAAAAAGCAAAATATCATCTTCCTCACTAGTATTCACCAGTTTTGGCGCTTCAATACTATTTTTTATAGTAACTAATTTTGGGGTGTGGATGAATGAAACAACATATGCAAAAACAATACAAGGACTCATACATTGTTACACGCTTGCAATTCCATTTTTTGGAAATACTCTTCTAAGTGATATATTATTTTCTTTTGTCTTCTTCTACGGATATCAATATATTAAAAATCATACATTGGTTATTTTGAAACCTGTACTGTCATCCTGAACTAGTTTCAGGATCCATGGTTGAGTAGCCCTATAGATGGATGCATTTGCTTAGCAAGCACATCCTGTTTGCCATCTTGTAGATATCGAGTTTGGTATAAATTTAGTACATGGTGTTGGAGGAACCTCGTGCAAATCGAGGACTGTGCCGCAACGGTATAACGAATTGTTTTGAAAGTTTATTGTCTAACTTTAGACTTGGAACTTTTAACTTCGTTCAGTCCGGTCTACCCCCATGTGATTACCCCGCGCAGGGAATTTTTTATGATAGAAACATATACAACAAGACTGTATCGTAGTGAACCTCATGTTCCATACGACGCACAAAGATATCCTCAAGGAAATAATCAAAGAAAAGAACTATTTCCATCAGGTCAAATACTTCGACCACCTACTGTTGTTGATGGTAACCAATTTACCTCTGTAGATTCTTCTCCTGTTGATATCGAGATCGCAAAAGCAAAAGAATATGCCCGACAAGGAACCCCTCAAGAAGGATTGAGAACCTTCTTAAACGCACAGGTTGAAACATATTTGCTTGAATATATTTTTGAAACACCTCATGTTCCAATTGAATACTTTCAAACAGAAGGAAAACTACATTATCCCGGTATTTCTGCTCCTGTTGAAACAAGCTGGCTAAAAGCGGGCACAAATGTTTCTGAACTTTCAGAACAAGCTATTATCAATGCGTCTCTCTCAGAAATAATACATCAACCACGCGAAGTTGCCGAAGCCCATTCTTGGATACAATATATTCAGCCGGCTTTGAATGATCCCAACACTGATGTTCTTATGTTTCTCAGCCCTCCTTCAAAACAAAAGGGATTTGGAGATTATACTTTTTTGAATATTTATGTCAAAGATAGATCAGGTTCCATTCACATGCACTGTATCAGAGTTCCTCAAGATGCACAGTATGAAAAGAGCATGCGACTTTATCAAACCATCAATGGTGTTATGTCAGAACACGGATACAATCCTCAAGGACCAAGACATCTTATTTCGGCACTTGAAACAAATGCGGAAGTTACTGAAAAACATTTTTTAATGTCTCCCCTTTGGGGTAAAAAACCACCCTCTTTTGAGATTTCCTCTTTTTTACAACAGATAGGCATTCCATCACAATCCATACAAGAAGGAATTCTCAATCTCGAAAAAATTCAAAACGACTATACACTCCAAACAATGATAGAAGGATATAAAACTGCCATTTTGTCATATGATGGATCAACTCCTTATGAACAAATACAGCGCATGCTCGACAACATAACTATTAGAGCTCATGAACTCAAAAATACCTCTCTGCAAATGATTAGAACTCAACATGAATATCATACTGATGTTCCTCGCCATTATCTTGGAGATGAAAAAGCATGGATGAGAGAGCAAGCTCAAATACTTCATGCACACTATAATGGAAAAGAAACCATAAAGACTGCAGGGGGAAGTTGCCCAAGCTCACGAAAAAGAACAGGAATAAGCGATTTATTAAATAACACTGGAGGAATAATTACTGAAAATGTCCTTCATGCAATAACTGATCTTAATAATGGTGAAAAACTCACAGCAGAGCAAGCAAAAAATCAAATAGGGAATTGTGAGAAAGGCGGTTGTAATTGCAATGAACCTCACTTCCATTGTCCTCAAAGTAGTTGTAATCATGTTATTCCTGTAGGTCAAGGGATCTCAAGCTGTCCTTCTTGTGGCGCTGGCGCAACCTGTGTGTAAATAGAATAACATCTTCGTGAAGTAGCTTCAGTGCTTCCATTTGGCACAACGATTATCATTCCTTGTCGTGCGCGCGTTAACAACACACGATACGCATTTTTTAGATATTCTTGTCGTTCCTTCTTAAATTTATTGGCATTACTAGCCATTTCTTCTTAATAATATTAGCAATCAGTGGGGCAAAATTATGGGAAAATTTTGATATAATGCTCCTTATATGAATGTAGATCAAAACAAAAAAAACAAAAATCATAAAATTACTATTATCTCAATAACTATTTGTGTATTGCTTTATTTACTACTGTATTTCATTCATCCTTTATCAGCAAACAGTTTTCCAAATGTTAAAAATCCTGATAACTATGTTGTATATTGGGTAACAAATCCAAGCGCAATTGAACTTATTTTAAGAGCTTTCTATGGAATGAAAGACAACGCATATTGTGATTATGATCTTCTAGGCTGGTCTGACAACAACATGCTTTATTACACTAAACAATGTGGAATAATTCGATGGTCTCATAAAATGGCCTACGACCTTAAAACTAAATCAAACTGGAACACTTGGGGGAATATTCCATCAAAACTTACCACCGTTTCCAAAAATAATTCCGCTAAACAAGTTACACTAACCGATTCCCAAGGTAATATAAATACTTATAATACATTTCCAGTAACACAGATATCACAAAAAGATGATTGGTATGCGATAAAACAATATTATTTTTTTGGAACAGATGATATATATATTATACAAAGAAGAAAATAGTTCTATCAGATAAATATGTGTGCAACTTATATGACCTATTCAAATTTCACAATCAAATTAATTCCTCATCAACAACTCATATAATAAAAAACTACTTATACGGGACGCACCTATTCATGCGCTCAAGATATATACACTCTATATTTTTTCCTTTATACTATCTGTATGCAAACAACGCAAACTGATCAAAACATAAATCAAACCCCACAGACACAATCAACATCAACACCTATTGCAATCCCAAATAGCATCCAGCCTACATCAACCTCCAAACCCACAACATCAACAGTTTCAATCTCAAAAGAAGGAGCACCCATCTCAATTGATACAAAAAATACGATAGAAGTTGAGGTTGTAGCAGAACACAAACAAATTGATCCTGAAGTAGAAAAAATGGTTGAAGTAGTTCCTGATGTCATAGACAACACAACAGAACTTGAGGCTGTGCGCGCGCAGATAAACACATCAACATCTTTTATAAACCTACAAAAAATACAAATCCCCATGTCTGATGAAAAAATTATGGAAGGAAGACATCAACCTGTTACTTCTGCTCTCAGATGGCTCGTAGAACTTTATATTTACATTCTCCGACAAGGACATATCCAACTTAAAGAGATAAAAGGAAAGATAACGCGAGTTTTTGTGCAATAATACACATTTGGTACGTATTTTTATAGGATATATTTGTTCAGTAGCATATTACTTTTCTGACCACAAAAATAACACTATCAATAATTATTTCTACGGATTTGATATAAATTACTGAGCTTTGTTTAATTCAGCAATAAATGCTTCTTTGCTTTGTCCTCCTGCAAATTGATTAACAACTTTTCCGCCCTTTACAATTAAGAAGGTAGGGATCGAAAAAACTGAATATTGAGAAGCTAAATCCTGATTTGTGTCCACATCAACTTTTACAAACTTAATCTGCTTCATCTCACTTGCTAATTCATCTATGATAGGCGCTGTTGCTTTGCAAGGACCACACCATTCTGCATAAAAATCTACCATCACAATTCCTGAATGTTTTAAAACTTCTGTATCAAATGTATCTTGAGTTACATGTATTACTGCCATAAAATTTGTATGAAATAAACTAACTCCTTATACTAATACAAAAAATACCCAAATTCAATAAGAAAAAGGTGATACTTTTGTGGTAAAAATTACTCAATTAAGATTATTCTATTCATCTAAACCTATTTACTCTTGCACAAATAGACTTAGTATGTTATATTATAGGGCATGAATACATTTTTATTACCATCCCTTTTAGAAAGTTTTATTACTAATCTAAAAAGTCAAGGAAAATCACAATTTACTATCATTGCCTATAAAAAAGACATAGAGCAATTTATTGGTTTTTTAACGTCTAAGGAAAAGACAGACATACGTGAAGTTAAGAAAGAAGATATCGATTCGTTTATAGCAAAATTACTTACAGACAATTATACAAAAAAATCCGCATCACGCAAACTTAATTCTATACGTACTTTTTTCAGATTTCTAAAAAATGAAGGAGCGATTGATCAAAATCCATCTCTCGATATATCACATCCTAAATACACTCAAACCCCACCTCGCATCCTTAGTAAATTAGAATATCGCGCATTACGTGATCTTGCAAAAGAAGATGCTCGAACATATGCTCTTGTTGAGATCTTATTACAAACAGGTATAAAAATAGGGGAGCTCGCAGAACTTCAACTTGAGGATGTAAAAGAAAACGCAATTCATATTCGTCCCTATGGAAAAAACATTGAACGCGATGTTCCTTTAAATAAACCTGCAAAAAAAGGCGTTGATGATTATATCCTTGTACGAGTTGCTACTCAAGATACTCATTTATTTATTACCAGAACAGGTCATCCATTACTCATCCGCAACATTCGTCAAATTATCGATCGATGTTTTCGTGAAGTCGGTATTGAAAATGCAACTGTTAATGATTTGCGCAACACCTTCATTGCACATCAATTGATGAACGGCTCATCTCTTGAATATATTGCAAAAGTTGTTGGACATCGCCGTCTTTCTTCAACCGAACGCTTCCTCAATCTTGTAAAAGAAGAGGCAGAGAGAAAAGAAAAACTCGGCCAACTATAAAATTAGGTTGAAATAAATTAGAAACATTACAACCTCTCTCGATTTGAATACGATATAATTTCGTATGAATATCACAATAAACACAGATGGGGGATCGTTAAATAATCCTGGAGAAGCTGCATATGCATATGTAATTTATACCGATGGAACGGTGTTTGAACAAAAAGGGGAGAGGCTCGGAATAGCAACAAATAATGTCGCGGAATATAATGGACTTCTTCATGCTCTTCTTCGAATAAAGGAACTTCTATCAAACAAAACATTAAAAGATATTAAATTAGTTCAAGTTTTTGCCGATTCAGAACTGATGATCAGACAAGTAAATGGTATTTATAAGGTCAAACACGCAGATATGCGTGTGCTGTATGATCAAGTCAAAGTAGTTGAAAAAGAGATTGGTATTCCTATCACCTACACACATGTTCTCCGTGATAAAAACGCCCTTGCTGACTCCCTCGTCAAAAAAGCACTTGGAAGATAAAATCCATCTTGACAAGCTAAATGATTTGTTACAACATCGTTATAACGTTAATTATTCTACACTTATATGAAACAGAAAATAATCAAGGTCGACAACCCCCTCGCTATCACATTTCCGGCTGATTTTGTCAAAGAAGCAGGTTATGAGGCTGGAAATGAAGTTGTGGTAGAGACTTCCCCTCAATATGGCACTGTATTTATCAAGCCCAACTCTTCAAAATCTATCACTCAGTAATTCTCACCGGCATGATAATATGCAAGAAAGAAGGATCTTTTGCTATTTTGAAACAAACAGGAGCATCAGATCGCAATAACTCAATTATTATTTTTTCCTCATGAATGTGATTTAATAAATCAAGTACATATTTTAAATTAAATGCAACCTTCTGATCTTCTCCTTCTATCTCAATTTCTTGAAATGTTGTGTTTTCCTGATCCGCCTCTTTTTTTGGCTTTAGCGTAAGTCCTTCCTTTGTAAATTCACAAATAACAATATTCGAATACTCACGTGCAAATATTGAGATTAATTTAATATTACGAATAAATTCAGATCTATCAACCACAACTTTTGTCTTCATCTCAGTTGGAACAACCCGATCAAATGGAGGAAAATCTCCATCAATAAGTCTCGTATAAAAATCAGCATTTCCTATGCTAAACTTCATTATTTTTTCCTCTTCTGAATATACAAAACTAAGATTTTTTTCCGTTTTTACATTACGTATTAACTCTGATAAAAAATCAGAGGGGATAATCATCGAAGGTAGTGAAAGGGATCTTTTTTCCTTTATGATAGAGAGTCGAAATCCATCGGTAGAAACCATAAGAAATTCCCCTTCTGAATTTACAAAATTTATTCCTGTTAAGACGGGGCGCGTATCATCATTTGAAGCAGTAAACAATACAAGTGGTAATTTTTTTACAAATTCCTGCGCATCCATTTTTTGAACCTCTTCCTTCATTTGGGGAGGGAGAGGAAAGTCATCGGTCATAATGACAGGAAAGCTCCCCTTTGTCTTTGCTTGAGCGATGACGACCTGTTTTTCACTAATAGAAATAACAACCTCTCCCGGATTTAATAATAATAAAAATTCAAGGATTTTTTTTGGCTCCACAACTACTCTTGCTTTTATCAATTCTTTTAACACAATTGTAGTATGAAAGTATGCATTTAGATTTGTAGAATAAATATGTAGAGTTAAGTTGTCAGTTAACAATAGAACGCCTTGGAGAGCACTTGATGATGCGAGTCTGTTGGATGTAAATTTAGATGCTAATTGTAATTGCTCTACGAGGAGATCTTTTGATAATGTTACTTCCATAGAATATATTTCTTATTTGTAATGGTTTAGAGATAATTATATTTTACACCCCTGTGATCTTTTTTCGTTTTTGTATCTATTATTAGTAGTAGTAGAGGGTGTGTATAAGTGTATAAAAAAATATTCAGATTTTCAAGACAATACAAAATGTAAAAAACATGTGAGGATAGAGTGTGGGTATTATGTGGATGAGGATACAGAATGGATTATCTGATCAACCTCCTGCTTTAATAAAGGGTTTTTTACTAGCATTGCAGTGATTTTTTCCACACCATGCATTATGGTTGTGTGGTCCTTCCGTTTTAATGAATATGCTATCTCATCAAATTTCATTTTTAATTCGCGACGTAATAAATACATCACTATTTGACGAGGAAGTGCAATGTCGTCTATTCTTGTTGCGCTTTTTAGGTGTGATTGTTTTACATTGTAGTAAGAACAAACAGCTTTGATGATGTCGTTTGCTGATATTTTACGAATGGGTAGGCTCACTGTTTTTTCTCCAAAAAAACCTTCAACAACGTCAAGATCAATTCGTTCTTGTTTACCTAGCGTGCGAGCATATATTGATAGAAGAGTTCCTTCTAATGCTCTGGAGTCAGATATTTGCTCTGCTATGACTTTTGCTGCTTCCATATCTATTTCTATATTTTTTTCTTTTGCTTTAATGAGGAGTATGGCAGTTCTCAGCTCAAAATCAGGTGATTGCACATCTACAATAAGTCCTCCTGAAAATCTTGATCGCAAACGATCTTCAAGATTCTTTATATCAGAAGGAGGTCTATCTGAAGTTAGCGCAATCTGACCTCCCGCAGACACAATCGAATTAAAAGTGTGAAAAAATTCTTCTTGCACTGTTTGTTTTCCAGCTATAAATTGTATGTCATCGATGATTAATAGACTCAAATATCTATATTTTCGTCGGAATTTTTGTGTTGTGCGTTCTCGTATTGAATCAATTAGTTCATTAGTGAATTGATCTCCTGGACAAAAAAACACTTTCTTTTCGTTGTCGTGCTCCAAAATATATCTACCTATTGCTTGCGCAAGGTGTGTTTTTCCTACCCCTACCCCTCCGTAAAGAAACAATGGATTATAAGAATGACCCGGATTTTGTGCAACTGCTAAAGACGCTGCATGAGCAATATGATTTGAAGAAGATACTGCGTAATTATCAAATTTGTATTTGAGATGAAGTCCTGAACGTAAAATGAGATCATCTGTAGATGGTTGAAATGTGAGGAGGGGGCTTTCTTTATTTTTCTTTTTCTTTTCTTCAACTATGAGATGAATATTTATTTTTTGACTGCTATGAGCGTGCATCAATTGCTGTATGAGTGGAATTTTTTTTTCAAGATATATTCTTACTCCTTGATTTTCACAACTTAAGGTTAGATCTGTCCCCTTAATCTCAACAGGTTTGAGCTGTTTTAATAGAGAAAATATGATGCGATTTCCTTGTTGGTTATTCTCAACATAGGTTAAAAATTCATTCCAGAATGGAGTAAGCATAGGTGTTAGTGTACCACGTCATTTTATTTTTTGGAATCTTTTCAAATGAGATAGATATAAATTGATGGTAATTATGTTGCGAATGTGTTTTAGTTGTCGGCTAATAATAATATGAATTATATATTGTGGATAACTTATCCACAATGAGTAAACAAATCCACAAATATTTTTGAGCTCAAAATTAATAGTTTGTTCTGTTTTGTTGTTTATAGTCCATTGCATATTTGTTGGTATTCTTGTATTTTGTTATTTTTCCTATGTGGTGTTAGAATTTTATTGCGACCACTATGATTGACATATTATTTCCAAGTCTATGTCTTGGATGTGGAAAACTCGGCTCATATATTTGTCTCAGTTGTGAAGCCTCACTTGTAGTATATGATAGACAGAAATGTATTTATTGCCACGAAGATAGTTATCTGGGATTTACTCATCCTCAATGTGTAAAACACGAAGGGATAGATGGTGTATTTAGTGTGTTTATGTATAATAATACGCTAAAAAGAGTTATAAAAAATATAAAATATCGTTTTGTATCGGATGCATTCTCAGATGTATTTCGTCTATTGACGTTAAATAGAGTTGAGGATTTATTGTGTTTATGTAGGCTTGTTAAGAATCTTTCACTCCAACCTGTTCCACTACACAAACAGAAACAAAAACAACGGGGATTTAATCAAACAATCTATGTGAGTGAATATTTGAGCACACATCTCAATCTCCCAATTATTGAACAAGTTGAGAGAGTTAGATATACACTTCCTCAGGCTCAAATACATAATTTGTCTCAGAGATATAAAAACATGATCAAGGCTTTTAGTATAAAAAATAAAGAAATGGTTGCTAGAAAGAACATTCTTATAATTGATGATGTTATTACTAGTGGAAACACTATTAAGTCTGTCGCAAAGGTTTTAAAGAAAGCAGGAGCAAATAAGGTCTTTGCCTTTTCATTAGCAAGAGGTTAATATACTTTCTCTTGACTCCCTACTATTAAGTTACTACACTGTAACTTCATTAACAGAAATTCTAAGTATCTAACGTATGTTATTATCTCAATATAAAAAAATATTTTTATCTTCTCTTGTCTATTTCACTATAGCTTCATCTATCCTCTCACCCTTTAGTGTATACGCACAATCCTCGATAGAATCGGGGCAAGAAGTTACAGCAACTAATGAAGCAGAAATAGTATCACATAATCCATCAATAACTCCATCAGTAGTCCCATCAATTACACAATCACCTACTCCATCTAACGAACAAGAAACAAAAACCTCAACAAAATCAGGACAAACAAAAGATACAATAACACCTTCACCAACAATTACTCCTACCCCATCCGAACAACCAGGAGAGGAAGAACTAGCACCTCTTGAACTCGGAAATAACAAAGTAGAGATCGATTCACAAAAAGATATGACAGCAGTGGTGCGACAATCACAAGACTACACTTGTGGACCTGCCTCACTCGCCACACTCCTCACCCAACTGGGAGAAGATACAACCGAAGAACAAGTCCTACAAACCATTTCACCTGAGAACATCAATCCAGAAAAAGGAGTATCCCTTCTCACACTCAAACAATCAGCAATCGCACTAGAAAAACAGGTACTTCTTAAAAAATGGTCCGGAGATGAGGTGCTATCATACATCAAAGAAACAGGAGATCCTGTTCTCATTCATGATATTAAAAAAAATGTAGGAGGACACTTTTCAGTGATCCGTTCATATGACGCAGATAAAGGATTAGTAGAACTCTCAGACACAGAAGCGGGAAACATCAAATATTCAGTTGAAGACTTCAAACACATATTCACGGGTCATGTTCTTCTTATCACCTCAGAAGGAACAGATAACACATTACTCAATGACACAACCACAACCCTTTCAGATGATGAAGCATCAACCGTATGGGGAAAGTATGTGCCAGTATATCTTCTAGCCGAACGATCTGGAGACAAAGAAGCAATCCAATTTGGTAAAGAATATGAAGCCTGCATAAATCAAGCAATGAATATCATAGATAAAAATTCACGCAATAATACGCGGTCAAAATGTTATGAAACACTTTCTATAAAATTAAAATCGGACTTAAACTGGGGACAAGAGAAAAACTTATTAGATTCATTTAATAAAACAGTATCAAGCACAGAAAATCTTTCTGCAATTGGGGAGAGATCGATATTGGAAGCGTTGACATATATAAAATCATTGCAGTCGTCATATATTTCGTCAGAAAAAGAATTAAATGTTATTATCTCACAACCAGGAGGAATGAGTGTAAGTGATGCTATAAATCTTCCCTCCACAATAAGTTCACTCAAATCACAGGTCTCACAATATTCATATGAAAAATCCCAACTCGAAAATACCATAAGTCCCAAAAAAAATACCTCAAATCAATTGAATAGTGATATCTCACGCGGATCATTTTCACAAAATGGAGTGACATTTTCACTTGGATCAGTTGGTTCACAGTTCTTCGCACAATCAAGTAAGTTTAATAATCTTTCACAGTCCCTCAGTTCAAAACTCAATTCATTTGATGGACAAATAAAAAATAAACGTAATCAACTCAATGCAACAAACAGCAATATCAACTCATCACGAAACAATTCAAACTATTATCAAAATCAAGCAAACTCATATTATTCCCAATACGCACGTACTGCATGGTGGGATTGGAGACGAGCATCATATTGGACTCAGTACATTTACTTGAGTGGTCAAGCATCCATACAACGAGGAATGACAAGTTGGTATGAAGGACAAGCAAGAAACATTCAAAACGAAATCAACAGTCTTGAATCACAAAAGAATAATGCAAAAAATGAATTTAATAGTCAGTCTGCAGAAGTTGCGAGACTTCAACGTCTCTATTCTTTTGGTCAACAAGAGATGAATCGTAAACAAGGATTACTCACTCAACTTAATAATGAAATCAATTCATTACAATCACAACTTAATCAACGTATCACAAAAATAAATTCACTTAATAGTCAGATAAATAATCTAATATCTCGACAACAAACTGCTGTTCGCATAACAACGATAAACCAATCGCTAAAATCGACTGAGGTATATATAAATCAATATAAGGCAAGGTACGGATTTACAACTATTTCTAATACCAACACATCGGAGACAGATCGGTTATTTGCAGAAGAGCAGATTTTTACAAAAAACCTTGATCTACAGGCCATCACGACAGCGACTTCAGATTATCGATCTGTTGGATCGATCGTAACATCACTATTCCCCGGAGTTGGTGAAGGTTACGATGTGATTACATTATTAGGAGGGAGAGATCCATTCACACAAGAGTCATTAAATCCGTTATCTACCACCTTGACTGTTGCAGGTCTGCTATCGGTGTATGGTTCTGGATCAGTAGCTCGAAAAGCGGGTATGGAAGGAATAGAACGGATTGCAGAAGAGTTGGGAGTTCATGGTAATGATATTCTACCGATAGCAAATGAAGTGGCATCACGATATTCTATAAAAAGCCTTGATGATTTGAAACTTCTGAAGGGCAAACTTTCTACAGAGAGCTTCTTGAAAGAAGTGCGTGAGCTTGCAACGGTGCGATCATTTGGGAAAGGTCTTGTTATCACAGCTGAGAGATATGGAAAAGAGGCCTCAGACTGGCTCGTGATAGGCGAGAAGACGGATAGGGTATATGTTGCTTTGGATGAGTTGGGAAATATAAAGTATGTGGGAAAAACAAATGATATAACAAGACGGGCATTGGAACATGGGGAAAGATTTAGTATTCTTGATATTTCAGAAAAATTTGGTTCATCGTATGAAAGATTAACTCCGCACCAGGCAAGATCGATAGAGCAATATATAATAGATAAATATGAACTAGTCAACCTAAGTAATGATATAAATAGCATTCGTTCAACGAGGTCAATATTTGAGGGAACTCAAACTTTTGCAAAGGATTGGTTAACAAAACAAGGATTTAATAAGTTATTAAAAAATTAGTTATGGATATTCAAAAAATTGGACCAAGAACTTTAAAAAGGCCACAAGAAGGAGATATTTTTGTATTCTCTTTTGATAATAAAGAATATTACTTTGGACGTGTTATTAAATTAGATGTGATAGCTGGAGGATTTCCAGGAGCAGTATTAATTTATGCTTATGATCAAAAGACGAACAAAAAAAAATTGATACCACTTTTAAATAAAGAAAATCTTCTTATTCCGCCTGTAATGATTAATCGCATGCCTTGGACAAGGGGGTATTTTGAAGTAGTTGAGCATAAAGTATTATTACCAGAAGATGTGTTTGAAAAACACATCTTTAAGACAGATAATCCCAATATATCTTTAGATGAGTATGGTAATAGGATGCAGAATGTAGTAGCAAATTACGGCTATTCTGCATTAAGCAGCTATTTGTCCTTTTCTGAAAAAGTATCATTGGTGCTTGATGATAAGCGTAAAACTACTTAATTGTTCGAAAGAACAAGGATTAGTTCAATATTTAAAATAACTATGGTAAAAAAAATACGGTCATTCATAGAATTAAACCATTCAAGAAAACCTGTAGATGAAGGAGATATTTTTGTATGCAGTCCACAACAGGGAGAATTTATCTGGGGAAGGGTAATCAAAGGCAACGGAATAAAAGTGTTCGCAGGAAATGAAATATTAGTATATTTTTATAATGTGATAACAACCTCTAGTAATATAATTCCTAGTTTGGATAAAAATAACTTATTAATTCCACCGCAGTTTGTGATAAAACAATACTGGTCAAGTGGGGACTTTGAAACTATTGAAAAAAGATCATTAAAAAATGAGGAGATATTAAATGTTCATTGTTTTTATGATGGGTTGTATAAAAAATACGTGAATGAATTTGGACAAGATCTTGATAAAAAATATGAACCATGCGGAACATACGGATTCCCATCTGCTATGTTAATAGCAAAACGATTAAAGGAAGCTCTAGCAAAAAATCAGACCGATGAAAATACTTAAAACAAA
>JBAXPW010000031.1:0-14397 GCA_037132015.1 Candidatus Roizmanbacteria bacterium | reverse complement strand
TCTCACCAACAAGTATTCAAAAAAATGATAATGTGAACGTTGTGGATAATAACAAGATAGTGATGCAAGTGGGAAAAGAATCTATCTATGAATCTTTAGTGAAAACCTTTCTTCAATCATATCCAATTTCAGAACAAAAAAAGCAGGAAGCAGGAGTAAAAGAATATATCATCAAACAATCAATATTACTCCAAGAAGGTGAGAAGCAGAAATTAATACAGTTAAATGCAGATAGTTATAATTCAAACTTAATCAATGTAATAAATCGAAAAAAACTTGTTGATCATATTGAGTTAAAGATTTCTTCTGATTCTGCTCATATAAAAGGAAAAGCAGTGGTGTTGTGGTTTTTTAATCAACAATTAGGACAGTATCCTTACGAAGAGGCAAAAAAAATAGCAAACCAAAAGATGAGCAATCTTTATCATGAGGTAAAAGATGGTAAGATGACAATAGAACAAGCTATAGATAATATTAAGAGCGATGAATCACTCAAGAAAGTTGATAAAGTTTGGAAGATAAATGCTGAACTTACAATAGATGCAGATAAAAATGAAAAAATATATTTTGATCCTCAATTAGGAGAAATACTCTGGAATTTAAACGTAGGAGAGATGACGCCACTTATGGTATTTAAAGATAAAGTGCCCTCACCTGATTACAAAATAAAAGACTTTTCAAATGAAAATGAAAAAATGCCTATGGTATATATTGACGCAGTATATGTATTTGGACAAGTGCGTGAAAAAAGAGACGGGACAGTTGCAAATTTTAATGATTGGTATGAATCAATAAAAAAATCTTATGAGATTATCCAATATTAAGACTCTATTTATAGTAGCATTGTTTTTATTCCCTATTATTGTAACTCATCGAGTTGACGCAGTTAAACACAATATAGAAGGAACTATCACTACAAATTCAGGAATTGGTATAGCTGGATTAGATATGAATTGGAGAGATACGGGATGCGGACGAGATAGCAATGGTGTATGGCATGATCTTATTGCCACAACTAATACAAATGGCTATTATCTTCTTAATGCATCAAATATTGATGGAGGTGATTTTGGGTGTGGATGTGGACCACATGTGATTACATTTACTGTACCCGCATCATACAATCGTGGCGAATTTTCATATACAGATCAAAATGGTGTAACACGAAAAACAAGAGGAGCTGGAACGACGCTAACTATGTTTGGAGGGTCTTTTGCTGTATCAAATGACGGCGGTTCTACACGAATGGATATAATATTTACACCCGATGATAGCAATCCTCCAACAGCTACAGTGAGTGGTCCAAATAAAGTTTGTGCAAATACAACTGTTAATTATATAGCAAATGCCACTGATCCCGAAGGTGGTCTAAAACGATTAGACATGTATAAAGCTTCATCAAGTTCCAATCCTCTAGTTGCAAGTAGTTGGTCATATATAACTGGAGTTGATAATATAAGCAGTATTAATGGATCAACATCATTTTCAGCAGGAACACACTATATTGCAGTAAATGCATATGATGCAACTGGACATTATTGTGCAGGAAATTCGTTTCTCACTTTTCCTTATACTAACCCTACAACTGGTACCATATATCAATTCTGTGGAGCAAATGCCTTCATTACTATAAATTCTTATGCACCACCCTCAGCAGTAAGCAATCTTACTCTACAACCAAATTCCTCAGATCAGACAACACTTGATACTACATGGATACATGATGGTACAAATACGAGTAGTTACGGAGTTGTTTATAAAACTGGAAATGTAACAAAAAGTAATGAATACAGTGGTAATACAACTCGTTCTTCATCATATTCTATAGATAAAAAATATTGTGATGGCAAAACATCACTTTCTGCAACTATTACTGCATATAATGGATCAAATCCAACTGCTTGTAATACGTCTACTCCTATAACCAGCACCACAACTTGCTGTATCTTACCTTCTGCAGTAGCAGATGTGCAAACTGCTGTAACGTATGGTGCAAATTCAGCAAATATTAATGTATCATGGACTCCGTCTGAATCAAATATCACGGGTTATGATCTATATAGTTTTGTAGATGGTGTTGCCAAATTACCTCAAGATGTCCAGAATACATCACACTCTTATACAGATATAATTACTGATGTAAATATATGTAATGGTCGTACACCTCTTTCATATACCGTAGTACCAAAAAACTTATCTAATGGATCCTCATGTCAATTTGGAAACACTGCTAGTTCTCTCAATACTACGTGTTGTATAAGCTCTGTACCTATTAGCATGTTGAGTCCAATTACTTTTAATGAGATGGATAGTAGTTTGCAAGTTGATAATCGCGTAATTTCTAATGGTGGAGATTTTTATTCTCGAAGATTAAGATTAAATTGGACTTACGATAATAATTGGGGAAATAGTTGTAATAATAACGAAAATAAATATTTTGATATTATTGTTTCAGGGCCAAATGGCTTCAATTATTCTAATACCGTTCAAGCTAATAACACAGGGATTATTTCGTATTTATTTGATATGACTGAAAATACAAAATTATTGTCAGAAAACGGAGATTATAACTTTATAATTAGACCAAAGAATAATACAGGAGTTGGAACAAGTGCTACTGCCACAATTCATAAAAAAGCGTATGATTCTATAACAATCGACGGTTCAGCAGGCGAGTATGTTGAAAATAGAACCACATCTTGTAGTGCAAATGTATTAAATAATTCAAGTATGATTAGTATTACTTCACTAAACACTCAAGGAGTTAGAACAAATTGTTCATTATCACCTTCAAATTCAAATCTAAAGAATGGATATTCTTGTACAATAACCTTAGATAATGTAAATAGTGATCCAGTTCCTTCTCAAACGTATTCTCTAACTAATGGTTCATCAAATAGATATTCAGGACTATATTGTTTCCCAACATCCTCTTGTATAAGCACTCAATCTAATTGTTCTTTTGCTATTAATTTTGATCCTCGTGTAAGTGGATATATATCAACAATAACTAGGAATGTGAGTTTTTCATTAAGCAATGATTTTGGGTTTTATAAACTAAAAAATGCGTCATATTATGATAAAGACAAGATAAATATTGAAATACCAGCAACTATAAGTAAATTTGATGATGATGATACTGATATAGGAACTACTGGTGGAAATACGTACTTTAATATTGGAGATGGTGTTGGGATATTTAATGGTGTCGGTCTCACTATTTCAAAAGATAATTCCATGAACTTAGGTGTCAATACAATAATTTCAAGAAATGGTTTAAAATTCCAAGGATATACATCTTCTGTGCAAATGGATGTATCAAGATTTCTTTCATATAGGATGTCATTACAAACACCAACAACAATGAGTAGTATAAATAATTTAGAAGAGGGAGTATATTTGGTAAGATCAGGGACATCTATAGATGGTACAACATTCCCATCACCAAACAAAGGAACAGTTCTAGTAGTTACTGATACTACTGGAGGAAATTCAACTGGAGGTACAATATCATTAACAGCTACAGTTATCAATCCGGGAAATAAACCGTTTGCGATAATCGCTGATACCATTAATATAGCTCCTAATGTGCAATTAATAAATGGAATTCTTATGGCAAATACAATTAATTTAGGAACGTCATCGTTGCCATTAAAAATTAATGGAAATATTATTAATACTGGTCAGACACCAGTAGATACACTCTTACGCTCTCGTAAAGACGATGTAAGTAAGCCATCATTATTTATTGTCTTTAATCCTAATCAATATATGGGTGTATTAAAATATCTAGGTGTATTTAATTTAAGTAGAGTTACAAATACATCCCGATAACACTATATTGTATTTAATTTGATGGAGGTGTAGTAGGGCAATCTGATAAAGTACCTGATTTTATAGATGTACTATAATAACAACTTGCCCCATCTTCAAGTTTGATTGTAAAAAGAAAATCAATACAGGGAATACTCCCTGATGAAGCACATACCGAAGGGAATCCAGAATAATAATAAGAATTTCCTTTATTATCTTTAAAAGCAGTTAAATCAGTACCCAATTCTGAAAGATTAGTTGGATAACTACTATTAACATTTGATTGTTTAAACAACTCAACCATCCCTCGTGCCTGCTCAATATCCTTTATCCGTTTGGTGTCTTTTACCTGTCTACTTATTGACACATAAGATGCCACACCTAAAGTCGCAAGTAAAGCAATAATAGTACAGACAACCAATACCTCAATCAAAGAGAATGACCGATGCGATTTTACGTTTATCAATTTCATACTGTTTGTAATTTTATCCAGAAAAGAAAAATCGAATCAACTGCGAGCTGAGGATTAAGATTATTTGAGATAATCAGTTGACGAGTTTCGATACATCTTTTTATAAGTGGAACTAAAAAAGGTTTATTATCTATCATACGACTTCTCAAAAAAAATAACAATGCATCGCATATTTCTAATGATCGTTCTCTGTTAACCCCTGATAAAAAAACATATGATATCTTTATTGGAAGCGAATTTTGATATATTTGTAATAAATATTCAGAAATATCTGAAGTCTCTTTTTTATCCATCAAATCTCGATTACTGCGAATAATTAGAGTTGAACGTGATCTGATAGTAGGCAATACTAAATTACTATTAGCGACAAACATAATAAAACAATTATTCACTGATTGTTCTTCAAATGTTTTTAGTAATGAATTTTGAGCCTCATTATTAGCTAAATCAAACGAATAAAATACAAATAACCGTTTATAAGGCATCTGTAATTTAAGATCTTTTATGACACTTCTCGATTGATCTATTGTGATCTCGGTCTTCTCTGGAAGAATTGATGAAACTGCATAAGTTTTGATACTATTCTGTAGAATAAAATCATTAATATATTCTTTTCTTTTTTGTTCATCTGATTCTACTATTATTAATGGCAACATGATTATCAAAATACTATCAATTTAAAATATCCAATAATTGCATTTTAACATAAATACCTTTATATTAAATACATGGCGTTTACACCAAAACTATTTTTGAATCAGTTGGTTGAGGATGGAGTTATTGATCAACCTACCGCAGATAGACTTGAAGTTGAGTCCTTGCAAAAAAATATCCCTATAGATGAGTGGATTTTACAACAACCGGGATATAATAAAAATCTTATACTCAATAAAAAGGCTCAAATTCTCAACGTACCCTATATTGACATCTCCACAACGGCTATCGATTCTCAAGCTTTATTATTGATTCCTGAATCAGTGGCAAGACGATTTAACATACTTCCTTACTCCTATGATGTTAAACTTGACATCATTCATGCAGTCTCAACAGATCCTTTAAATCTTAATTTAGCTGATTTTCTTGAAAAGAAAACTGGTAAAAAAGTAAATCTTGCACTAGGAAATTATGACGATATAGCAAAATCAATCAATCTTTCATATACTCAAGGATTGTCGCCAGAAGTTAAAGAAGCTCTAAAGGATGTATTACCTGAAAATATCAACAAAATTAGTCAAGGTACAACAATTCACGAAGCTCCAATGGCGAAAATTGTCAATACAATTGTTGAGTTTGCAATAAGAAGCAGAGCGTCAGACATCCATGTTGAACCACAGGAAACTAAAACAAGAGTACGCTATCGAATTGACGGAATACTTCAAGAAAAATTGTCACTTCCAAGAAGTATTCACGAATCATTAGTATCACGTATCAAGATACTTTCTGAAATGAAGATTGATGAACGAAGAATTCCTCAAGACGGTCGTTTTAATTTTAAAATTGGTCAGGAAGAAGTTGATCTTCGTATTTCTACATTACCTACAGTGCACGGTGAAAAAATTGTTATGCGTCTTCTCAAAAAAACAGGAGGACTTCCCACCTTGTCAGAACTTGGCTTTAGAGGATCACAGATGAAAGATCTTGAAGAGGCAATCTCAAAACCATATGGCATTATACTTGTTACAGGTCCAACAGGATCAGGAAAAACAACGACGTTATATTCTATTTTAACCAAGCTCAATAAGCCAAGCGTCAATATTGTAACATTGGAGGATCCGGTAGAGTATCAACTTCAAGGCATTAATCAAGTGCAGGTAAATTCACAGGCTGGCCTTACATTTTCAGCTGGACTTCGTTCATTTTTACGTCAAGATCCCAATATTATTCTCGTAGGAGAAATTCGTGATAACGAAACAACACAACTCGCAATACAGGCTGCGTTAACAGGACATCTTGTGTTTTCGACACTCCACACAAATGACGCATCAACAGCAATTCCCCGACTTATTGATTTAGGAGCAGAACCTTTTCTTATATCATCAGTTATCAATGCATCAGTTGCCCAACGTATCTGTCGTAAAGTTTGTCGAGCATGTGTAGAATCCTACGATCCACAGATCGAAGTTATAGATAATATCAAACTTACCCTTGGTGATTGGTTGCCAAAACAATATAAAGACGGACAACCAATAAAACTTGTTCGAGGACGTGGATGTATTGAATGTAATAATTCAGGATATTTAGGAAGAATAGCAATTTTTGAAGTCTTGAAAATTACTCAGGGAATCAATAAGATGATTTTACAACAAGTATCTGCAAAAGAACTTGAAAATGAAGCGCGTAGAGAAGGGCTTATCATAATGAAGCAAGATGGATTTCTCAAAGCATTGGATGGTATTACTTCAATAGAAGAAGTATTACGCGTTGCAGAAGTGTAAAAAATTGTATTTTGTAATATTACTATTTGAATAACAATAATTTATGGCAGATTTAAATCAAATTTTGCTTGCAGGAATCGAACGTAAGGCATCTGATATTCACATTGTTCCTGATTCTGCTCCATTTTTCAGAGTAAATAACAATTTACTTCCCTATTTATCATATGAGGTGCTTACTGATGTAAGTATTAGAAACATGATGCTTGATATCCTCACTGACGAACAAAAGGAAAATTTTCAGGCAAATAGAGAAATTGATTTTGGATATCAATTAGATAAAAATAGATTTCGAGTAAACATGTTTCATTCAAGAGGAAACATCTGTGTAGCATTTCGTTATATACCACCAGATATAAGAACGCTTGATGATCTGATGATGCCTCCTATTTTTCATGAATTTACCAAATTTAATCAAGGACTTGTCCTCATAACAGGACCAACAGGGGAAGGAAAATCTACCACACTAGCAGCAATGATGAATGAAATAAACATGACGTCAGCAAAACATATCATCACTATTGAAGATCCGATAGAATTTACTTTTCCTAAAGGTAAATCAATTATTTCACAACGCGAACTTCACCAAGATACTTTTTCATGGAATATAGCACTTCGTTCTGTCCTTCGAGAAGATCCAGATGTGGTTCTAGTAGGTGAAATGAGGGATCAAGAGACAATTCAGGCTGTTCTAACAATTGCTGAGACGGGTCATCTCGTATTATCTACCCTCCATACCAACTCTACTCCTGATGCAATTAATCGTGTTGTAGATGTATTTCCTGCACATCAACAACCACAAATACGCAATCAATTATCCACAGTATTACGAGCAGTAGTAGCACAAAGATTGATTCCTGATATGGATGCAAAAACACGTATTCCTGCATTAGAAATCCTGCTTAATTTACCAGCTACAGCATCAATTATTCGTGAAGGCAAAGTATTTATGTTGGATAATATTCTTGAAACAGAAGAAGAAAAGGGGCTAATCTTGTTTGAGAAATATTTAACAAAATTATTTCAAAAAGGCCTTATTACTCGTGAAACTGCATATGCGTATGCACTTCGACAAAATGAAATTAAAAAATTTATTCGTTAGAGATGAACTTTAAGTATAAAGCCTTAAAAGATAACAAAATGATCGAAGGGCAACTTCAAGCTAATAGTGAAGCCGAGACAGTTGAATGGTTGAGAAAAAACGGATTTTTCCCTGTACAAATAAAGGGTTCATATGAGCAACAATCAACATTTGCATCTTTATTTAATAGAATAACTTTTAATGATATTGTTGATTTTACTAGACAGCTTTCAATTATGTTGAATGCAGGCCTTACGATTATTGACTCATTTGATATTTTGAAAAAACAAATCATCAAACCTCAACTAAAAGAGCTTATTACTGGGATAGATGCAAATATTCGTGGAGGAAAAACATATTCAAGTTCACTTACATTGTATCCTCAGTACTTTTCAAATTTATATATTTCTCTCGTAAAATCAGGAGAAGCATCGGGCAAGCTTGATATGATTCTTCTTAAACTTGCAGATACACTTGAAAAACAGCGTGAATTTGGAGGTAAAATTAAAGGCGCATTGATATATCCCGCAATTATATTGATTGGTATGATAGTTGTAGTATTTATCATGATTACATTTGTCGTACCAAGGCTACTTGGTCTTTACAAAGATTTTAATGTAGTATTGCCTATATCAACTCAAATTCTTATAGCAGTATCTAATTTTTTTCAAACATTCTGGCCTTTATTAGTAGGTGGATTATTTATAGCTATATATGTATTATTACGATATGTTAAGACAGAAAAGGGTCGTTATGTTCGAGATAATTTATTATTAAAAATGCCTGTATTCGGAAATGTTATAAAAAAATCAGCTCTTGTAGATTCAACGCGAACATTATCTGTGTTAGTAGGAGCGGGAGTATCAATTCTTGATGCGATATCTATCACTGTAGATACATCCGATAACATTTATTTTAGAGATGCATTTAAAACTCTAAGATCGCAAGTAGAAAAAGGGATTCCTTTAGGACAGGCTATGAATAATGAACCCGTATTTCCTCCTATTTTAGTTCAAATGACACACGTAGGCGAACAAACGGGGCATCTCGATGAGACACTTATGCGCATATCAAAATATTTTGAATATGAATCTGATATGGCAGTAAAGACCATGACAACAATGATAGAACCATTGATATTGGTCGTGCTTGGTCTTGTCGTCGGATTCCTTGTGCTATCTGTTATATCTCCAATATATAGTCTTACAAACGCATTTTAATATAAATAGGCAATTTTTCTACTTGACTTGATAGAAAATTCTATCTATAATTATGTAATTATTGATTAACTAATACATATTATGTTCAAGATATTTAAGATTAAAAAAGGATTTACTCTTGTAGAAATTCTTATCGTTATCGCAATTATTGGTATATTAGCTACTGCATTATTAGTAGCACTTGATCCAATAGAACAATTCAATAAGGCAAATGATTCTGGCTTACAATCAGCTTCAAAACAACTAAGTGATGCAATAGGAAGATATTATACCTCTCGACAACTTATGCCTTGGGATGTCGCAGGTGCAAATTGCTACGGTGTAACTTCAAATCCATTAGCTAGTGATGCAACCGGTGTGAGTGGTTCTGAATTATTAAGTTCCGCATTATGGGCAGATGCAACAGCTGGGGGACAAGGTGGGGCTTGCATAAAAGAATTAATTAATTCTGGAGAACTTAAACAAAGTTTTGTTACAGGATTATCTGCATTACAAAGTAAATCAATATTAATTAGACAAACTGGAACTTCATCAAATCCTGAAGTGACCGTATGCTACAAACCTTCATCAAAGTCAAATACAACAAATTATAGCAAAACATATTTTTCAAGAGCGCTTGCAACACCTTTTGGTTTAACAGGCACAATAAATGTGGGTACTACTTGTGCAGCAACTCCTGGAAGTTGTTGGGCATGTACTCAATAATAGAAATCAAATTTTGTTATGTTGAAATATGTTTAAAAAAAATGGATTTACGTTATTGGAAATACTGATAGTAATTGCTATCATAGGTATACTTTCAGGGTTTGTTACAATTCAAGTTACATCAAGCATCGGAAAGTCTTATGATAGCAGGAGAAAATCAGATCTGAACGCAATTCAAAAAGCACTCGAATCATATTATAATGACAATAATGCATATCCTTCATCACTTACTTTTGGTGGTGCTTTATGTGCTACTGCAGGATGCTCTTCAGCAAATTATATGAAACCACTACCAAATGATCCACATACATGTTCATATGCATATATAGTGGGTAGTAACAATCAATCATATCAATTATACTCAACCCTTGGAAATTCAGCAGATATAGGAACGGGTATTGTTCAAACTGGATACACAATTCCTTCTTGTGGATCATGTATTTGTAAATATGGAGTATCAAGCTCTAACACAACTCCCTAATAATCTATCACATTGATAGTTCTTTTTGTATCTCTTCATCTTTACCAAATTTTTTTATCATATATTCAAATATTTTCTTTGCTTCATCTTTTTGTCCTTTTTTTCGTAATAGTTGACCTTTTAAAAGATACGCGTCGCGATAATCATCCTTTAGTGCAATTGATGCATTAATCTCACGAATTGATGTAGTAGTCGCATCTGCTTTTTCAGCTACATTTTCTTCTTCGCCTTCTAATACCGATAAAAACAAGGCCTTTGTATATGGTATTTTTGCATCAGAAGGAGACAACTCTTTAGCCTTATCTAAGGCTCTTATACCAGTTGTTAGGTAATTCTTGCTAAGTGTTGCTTGATAAAAATAGTAGTATATTCGTGCTCTCGTCTTCCAATACAATACATTCAACGGAGAAACGAGCAACGTTTTGTCATTATAATATTTTGAAAGCGCAATAAATCTATCTGCAGTCTTTGCATCCTTCTGTAGCGAATAACTTAGCGCCAAATTTGCCAAAAAGCCAGCAAATTTATCCTCATAAACATGTTCATAACGTAATTTATTTGCCTGAACAAATGATTCGAGTGCCAAACTGGCATTACCCGATTGATACTGATTTTCAGCCTCATTATAATTGATATCTGCAACAAAATAGATAGTGATAGAATAACATATAAATAAAGCAGACATAAGCACTAAACCAATAATAATCTTGTTTATAGAGGTAGCAGTATTTTGACTACGATTTATCACAATAGGATTTGCAATCATATATATGATTGCAGGAATTAAATAAAAATAAATATTTATCACAGATATTGAAAACCCAAAAAAATTCGTAATAAGAATAGTGATAAAACTACACAAAACTCCAAGAGACAAAATATGTTTATCAGAAGAAGTAATCACACCAGATGAATCACTTTCTTGATAAGGATAAAATATACCTTTTACCGCAAGAATGATGGTAACTAATATAAGCACCAAATATGCACCGAAACCAATAAAACCTGTAGTCGCAAAATAATTAAGATATTCATTATGTGCCTTGTTGTAAAGAAAATCCCATTCAGAAGTATAGTTGTGAGCAATAGGACGAGCAAAATAATAACTATATGCAAATGTCTCTACTCCTGTACCAACTAGCGGGTATCGCAGTCCCAATTCCCATGCACCTTGCCAAACAATTTTACGTATATCAAACGACTCAGTAACCTCACTTGATAATCCCACCTCTTGCTTTTCATTTGTTACAGTAGATCTATTCTTTTCAAATGATGGAATAAATTTGTCAATTTGCGCTATTCCTGTTCTGATAATTATCAAACTTGCACCAATCACACACAATATCCCACAAATATACACTATCCTCTTATAAATATATGGACCATATCTCAATATCATTAAGATTCCAAAAATTACAATACTTACTGTAACACTGATGAGAGCAGAACGAGATCTCGTAAAAAAAATACAGAGAATGTTGAGCACGATATAGAGAGACATCCCAATTTTGCCAAAAATTATTCTATCAATACAATGTTTTGTCTCACTTCTAAAAAAGAAAAATAGAGAAATAAACAGTTGTGATGCAAGATATGCGCCGAGCCAGTTTGGTTGCCCTAACGTAGAAAACATACGCTCTGATGGTCTAAATTGATTTGTCCAACACGAATTGGTAAATTCTCCTACAAACACACGACAAGATAGATCATATCCAAATTTTCCCGGCAAACCCCACAGTATAACTATAAATGATGCACTCAATGAAACTTGAAGCAATCTAATAAGAAATTGATGAGAATAATGATGTATAAAACAGAGCGACAACAATACATACGCACTGATAGAAACAAGCCCTCCATTAAACCTTCCATAGTATCCAAATAAAGAAGTGTGAAGATCTATTGATGTTATAGTAGATATCACTTGAGAAAGAAAAAATAGTCCAAGCGGTATGTATAACCAACGAATATTCAAAAATTTTGGTCTATTTTGCACGATTTCTACCAACCATACAGTTATAATAAGAGTTGTCATGAAGTAAATAAACAACATTTTATTAAACTCGAAGAGTTCAGAAGTTTTAGGATATACTATAAGAGGTGCAATAAGAAAAAGCACATAATATAAATACCTGATTATCTTTGTATACATATGGTACATTTTAACGGAAATTTTAAAAAATTCCACATGCCATTTATTTCCACACTCGGATTATACTTCGATTTGGGAACAGCATACACACGATTGGCAGTAAAAGATAAAGGTGTGGTTCTCAAAGAACCAACGTATCTGGGATATAATTCTAGAATTAAAGAATATATATTTTTTGGTAGTGAAGCAAAAGTAATAGAGGGAAAATCTCCCGATTTCATCAAAATTGTACGACCAGTCGTCAACGGAATCCTCAGCGACTTTGATGCTGAAACAGCATTTATCAAAAAATGCATGGAAAAATCAGTTGCTCCCTATATTTCAACCTTATTTTTTCTCAAACCTACGTATCGAGCTTTAGTTAGTATCCCTCTTATCGCAACAGAAATCGAACAAAAGGCAGTAGAGGAGTGCCTCATCAAAGCCGGATGTGCAAGTGTAACTCTCATTGAAAAACCACTTGCAACGGCATCAGGATGTGGATTTAATGTACTATCTCATGATCCACACTTTATTATCGATCTTGGAGCAGGCCTCATAGAGTTAAGTATCGTAAGTGGAGGAGGAATTGTCTCACATAAAACTCTTAAAAATGGCGGAGAGCATATGAATAAAATTGTCGCAAATTATATGCACCTCAAACATGGCATTATTCTGGGAGAAAGATCAAGTGAACAGTTAAAAATTGATTTGCTCCAATTTTCAGGTGAAGATAAAATGGTTGCAGTACGAGGTAAATCACTTGAAACAGGTCTTCCAAAATCTGTAAAAGTAAAAACAGGTGATATCAAAGAAGCATTATTATCTACATTTAATCAAATTGTTGACTCAACAAAGGAACTTATTGAATTATCACCTCCTGAGATAGCAGATGAGATATTTAGAAATGGCATCACTCTGACAGGGCATATGGCAGGAATTTTGGGACTCGATGAGTATCTTGCAAAGGAGATACAGATTGATGTGCATATTACTGAACAATATACCGATGCAACAATATATGGATTAATTCAATTAGATAAAAATCCTCAAGACTTTGCAAAATTGTATGGAATTTGATTGATTGTGAATTTCTGCTTTCTAACAAAGTGTTTGTGTTTTATTCCCCTTCACCGAAGGGGTGTAAACGGGGTAGCTCTTAAATTAAGCGACCTATTTAACTTTTTTCTATGTAATTGAGTAGGTGTTGGCAATATTGAGAATATTGTTTGATAGCTTTTACTGCGGAGTGATATATAATTGATACATTAATATCATCATACTCATACACAAGTCTATTGCGCAATCCTGCACTAGGAGCAATATCCTTAGCAAATTCTCGAGGCAAAATATTCAAATCTGCCAATCTGTGAAAGGTATCTTCATACCCGCGTACTTTTTCGGTAGGGTTGCTTTGTTCGACAACGATGTGAGTATTGATATCAAGTGCTCTCATGATTATACGTTCGAGTACCCGTTCAACGGCATCTTGTTTTTGTTGATTTTGCAAAAAATCTTCTTGATTTTCAAGATTGACTTTTTCTAGACGCGAGATATCTTCTTGAATGAGTTTGATCTTTCTTTGGATAAATTCATGGTTAAGCATATTTTTTGTTTAAATGTGATTGATATTGATGTATGAATTTCTTTTCAATTTCACGTATTCGCTGAGTATCTATATATATGTGGTACGAGGATACTTTGAATGACGTATAATCATATTCACTTCCATATAATAACACACTTGCATTTGATACTTGATATCTAAACAATGCCTCAGCTTCGTTAAGGGATGCTATGTCTATTTCTGACTGAAATACGGCATTTAGTTCCGCTTGTATATCAATTAGTTGTTGAAATGGTACAGAGTTATATCCAAGAATTGCTATATCTGTGTCACTATCAAAGTGTGTTTTATTTGTTGCTTGTGAGCCATGTAAAAGGATCAGCTTTAAAGCATATTTTTCCCGACTGATTCGATCGCAGTATGTTGTTCACTAGTGATACCCATGGATACGCACCCCGTTCCCTGTACCAGTTAACACGCTAAATAGAACATCCT
>JBAXPW010000030.1:0-15316 GCA_037132015.1 Candidatus Roizmanbacteria bacterium | reverse complement strand
ATAGCATCCATCGAAGCGGACCTTGCCAATCTCAAATCAAAGACAACAGAGATAGATACTCGAGTATCAAACCTTGAAACACAACTCACTATCCTTGAATCAAAAACATCCGCAACAATCAGTGCAGTCCTTGGAATAGATCAAGTAGCTACACTCTCAGCTCTCACCGTAACAGGAAAGACAACCCTCAATGACATAGGAGTTACTGGATATATATCAAACGGACAGATCATGGTAGATGGAATCAATGCACAGATCAATACACTCACCGAACCATTATCTCTTCAAGCCTCAAGTCTCGCACCAGTCAAGATCATGGGAGAAAAGATTGTGATAGATACAAAGGGGAATATCAAAGTACAACAAGGGAAGATATATGGTAATGACACATTCAGAGGTGTTGCAATTATAAAATCGGGAGATGTAGAGATAGTGGTACCACAAACATGGGATTCAATACCAAAAGCCGTCATTTTATCACCAAAATTCAGAGGTGAGATCTGGTATGACAATGTCTCAGTAGATGGATTTACAATAAAGATAGGTGTAGCTCAAGCGATAGATAGTGAAGTAAGCTGGATGGCAATTTGGTAATATGAATAGTGAGAATTAGGAATATTTAATTAAATAAAATGGGTGTAACAGGAAGAATTTCTAGCATAAAAGGCAACATCATAGAAATAGAATTTGATACGCAAGTACCGGCTATTCATGATATTTTAGTCATGCAAGATGATACTACCGTACAAATGGAAGTATATTCTTCAAGCTCGTCCAAGTCATTTTATGCCTTTTTACTTTCATCAGAAACAAAATTATATAGAGGAGCAAAAGTCATATCAACTGGGCAATCTATGATGATTCCAGTCGGTCAGGAAGTGCTTGGAAGAGTAATGGATGTATTTGGTAATCCACAAGATGGTAAACCACCCATTCAGGTAGTTCAACGCAGACCTATTTTTGCACAAGATATACCCCTTGATCAAATAATAGCACCAGTCGAGATACTTGAAACAGGTATTAAGGTGATTGATTTTTTTGCACCAATTATGAAGGGTGGAAAAGTAGGGCTATTCGGTGGAGCAGGAGTAGGAAAAACTGTTCTTCTTACTGAGATTATTCACAATGTCGTTGTCCTCGCAAAAGGAACAAATGTCTCAGTATTTACAGGTGTGGGAGAACGCGCACGTGAGGGAAAAGAATTATTAGATTCACTTCATGAAAGTGGTGTATTGGATTCTGTAAGTATGGTATATGGACAGATGGGAGAAAACCCTGCTGTTCGTTTCCGTACTGCATTAGTTGGTGTAACTGTTGCAGAATATTTTCGTGATGTTATGAAAAAAAATGTTCTCTTTTTTATTGATAATATTTATCGTTTGGCACAGGCTGGATATGAACTTTCTACCATGATGAACACAATCCCATCAGAAGGTGGATATCAAGCCACTTTATCTTCTGAAATGGCACAATTTCACGAACGACTTATTTCCACTGCTCAAGGAGTCGTTACATCCTTTGAAGCAATTTATGTGCCCTCAGACGATCTCACAGATCCGGGAGTACAATCAGTGTTTCCATTCCTTGATTCAAACATTGTGCTTTCACGTAATGTATATCAAGAAGGGCGATATCCTGCCGTCGACTTATTATCAAGTACCTCATCTGCTTTAAATGTAGAAACCGTTGGAGAAAAGCATCATGATACGGTGATCGATGGTCAAAATTTATTAAAAAAAGCAGTCTCGCTTGATCGTATCGTTTCGCTTGTTGGAGAGTCTGAACTTTCAGCAGATGATCAAAAAAGTTATCGAAGAGCAAAAATAATAAAAAATTATATGACACAAAGTTTTTTTGTAACAGAATCCCAAACAGGAAAAAAAGGTTTTTACGTGCCTATGAAACAAACAGTTGAAGACGTTGAAGCAATTTTATCTGGTCGATATGACGATTATCCTCCAGAATCATTTTTATTTATTGGAGGATTAAAAAATTTCCTTGATAATCAGAGTAATAGTTGATTATCAATAACTTATGTCTACCAATACACTACTACCATCATCAACTGATGATATACTTCCTCCACCACCATCCAAAGAACCATTATTATATGTAACAATCAGAAGTATTGATTCAGTCGCATTTAAAAATTATGTAAAATCTATTTCTTCAAAAAATGAACGAGGAGAATTTGATATATTACCGATGCATGCAAATTTTATTTCGTTAGTGCAGGAGAAGATAATAGTAACACTCATCGATGATAGCACGCAAGAATACATAATAGATGCTGCGATTATCAAAATTTTTAATAACCGAGTTGATATATATATGGGAGTCGGTATGAATGAGAGTAATCAAAATAGTCAAATGAAGTAAAAGAAAGTAGAGTGTTGCCAGAGGGAATCGAACCTCCATCTAACCCTTAGGACGGGCTTGCTCTATCCATTGAGCTATGGCAACTGTTTTGTTCATCAGAAGCACCTAATTGTAGCATAAAGATAAGATGAGAAGTAATGAGTATAATTAAAATATATGCGCAATGCTACGCCAGTAAAGAAGCGCCATCTAGTACATAATTCTATCCGGGTTCATTTGAAGAAAATTTCATCAAGTGAGTATATACGGATTCTATTTTTACGCACTATTGGCAATTTTCTCATCTACTCTTCAATATTTATGTTGGTAAAGACCTTTTCTCAACCTGTGTATGAAGAGATAAAATATTATTGGAATCAACAAAATAATAAACAGTATCTTGTTGTTTCAACAGAAGATGAGAAAAATACACAATTACAACAAATCAAAGATCAAAAAAAAGGTGGTCTTTCGAGTTTCATCGACTCAAAAAATATTGAAATACTCCAACCTGTCAATACAGACTTTAGTATAGTGATACCCAAAATTGGTGCAAATGCTCCAATAATAGCAAACGTAGATGCTGGAAGTGAAGAAGTTTATCTCGATGCACTTAGTAAAGGTGTAGCTCATGCATCAGGAACTGCTTATCCGGGAGAAGGGGGACATATTTTTATATTTGCTCACTCAACTGATTATGTGTGGAACGTGTCTACATATAACGCAGTATTTTATCTTCTCTATAAACTTGAAGGCAACGATGAAATAAACCTATTTTACAAAGGAAAGAGATATAAATATAAAGTTATAGGGAGAAAAGTCATAGATCCATCACGAGTAGAATATTTGACTCGCAAGACTCCAAATGAATTTCTTACCATGCAGACATGTTGGCCTCCGGGAACAACATTGCAACGATTGCTGATATTTGCCACGCTGAAAGTAAATTGATTCAACGAAGTTCTCATTTATTTTCATCCCTCAATTTATCGAATACCTATCTCATACACATCAGGAAATTTATTATTCTGAGGATTAAGATTAGACAACACCAGCAATCTGCCACTACTGGTAATAGAGTAAAAATTCTTTTCGAAAGGACCTGAATATACTGTACGTTTGTTAGTATTATCATAATCTACAACTTCGATAGTATTGTTTTTGATGCTAAAAAGATGTCTTGAATTTGGATGCCATAATAATAACGGTTGATCAAACACCTTAGAAGTTGGTTGATTCAATAACTCAGGAGACATAAGAAAATTTTTATCTTCTTTTCTGTCATAGACATACAGGTGTGATTTTTGAATATCTCTCGATTCTTTGGTTTGATTTGTTCCTATAAGTGGAGGATGAATAATAGGTGGTAATACAAAAGAGTTATTGGCAGTGTAAAGTATTTTTGTTTGATCTGGTGAAAAAGAGATAATATGGAAAGACTCACTTGCAATTTTTTGGATATCTTTTGGAAATGCTTCTACAATTTTTGTAACTTCCTGCACACGTTCTTCATCCCATGCACTTATAAGACTATCTTTTGATTCTGATGTAAGCGACGTTAAATCAGTATTATCACGATCCAGAGAAAGTAAGAAAAATAAGGTCTCAGTTGCAGTTTTAAATTCAAAAATACCTTGTGTATAATTAGGAGCAAACACAACCTTTACATCTTCAAGAGAGGTAATATAATTGTTCACATTTTTTTTTAATATGATTGGTTGAAGCGGTGGGAACAATGATAATGGACTACTCGAAGTATCAAACATATATATTCCATCTTTATCAGGGTTATCATTATCTGCTATCAGAAGTATTTTATCTGTCTGATCGACTCTTATTGCTTGTTTGACACCAAGATTAGTGAGAGGAGAAAGAGAAGGATTAGACGGAAATAAAAAGCCATTTATACTTGTTACTATCTCACCTTTGAGCTTAATATAACTATTCCATGAAGTATATCCTTCTTTTGAGATCGTAACTGAGTATTCACCAGGAGGCAATGTAATATTAATATCTGTTACCCCTTTTAAAACTCCATTAACTAATACCTTTGAAGCACGTTGGTTTGAACTGACAGCAAGTATGCCAGTAGGAGTAATACTTCGTTCAACAAAATTGAACCGATATCCTCGAGCATAATAAACAGCGATAATAATAAGAACAATAAATATGAACAAAAACGATAATCGTTCTATAACAAATCTCAGTCCATCTGACAAACGACGTTGTTTCCTTTTTACTTTCATATGGATAGTATACCTTCAAAGAGAATAAAAGTAAAAGGGCACTCCTCCAAAATCTTTTGTAATGTTATACTTATACTATGTTGTTCTTTCATAAAAAGGTAGGAATTGATTTAGGTACGGCAAATACGTTAGTGTATGTTGCAAAACAAGGGATCGTTTTAAACGAACCGACAGTTGTTGCATATTCTCAAGAAGATAAACGAATCCTTGCAGTAGGTGAGGATGCTCGTGATATGTTAGGGCGTACCCCGGGATCAATAGTTGCTTCACGTCCCATGCGAGAAGGGGTGATTGCCGATTATACCACAACATCTGCGATGATTACCTACTTCTTAAAAAAAGCACTCCATGGAAGGGTATTTTGGCCAGAAGTGATGATATCAATACCCGGAGGATCTTCTCAGGTAGAAAAACGAGCGGTAGTTGCTGCTTGTAAACAGGCAGGTGCTTCCGACGTCTATTTGATCGAAGAACCATTAGCAGCCGCAATAGGTGCAAAAATTCCTATTTCTCAACCATCAGGACATATGATTGTAAATATGGGAGGTGGCACTGCAGAGATTGGTATTATATCACTTGGTCAACTTGTAGCGTATAAGACAGTGCGAGTAGCAGGAACTAAACTTGATGATGCGATATTGCGTCATATTAAAAAAGCGTCAAATCTAATAATAGGAGAACGTACAGCTGAAGATATAAAAATCAAAATTGGTAATGCTCACATTGTAGAAAAAGAAGGATATGTAGAACGAAAATTAGAGATAAAAGGTCGTGATTTTCAAACTGGATTACCAAGGATTGCTGAGATAGGTGAGATAGGTGTTTCTGAATCATTGCAGAGACCGCTTAAATTAATTCTTGAAGGAATAAAAGAAGTGCTTGGTATGGCACCACCTGAGTTGGCTGCTGATATTGTCGATAAGGGAATTGTGTTATCTGGTGGAACTGCATTACTTACGAATCTTGATCGATTTATCACGTATTACACGGGTGTTTCATCATTTGTAGTTGACGAACCTTTATTCTGTGTTATACGAGGGATTGGTACTGCAATAGACAATCTTGATAGTTACAAAGAAGCAATAAGGTAAATAAAAAATATTTGCCTGTTGTAAAGCCCTAACTATTTTTGAGGCTAAAAATCAAGAAATATTTACAAAATAATAACTTATAATATAGTATACAAAATAAATATCATTGAATAAGTAGTTGAAGAGTGATGAATCATCAAAAATATATTAAGATCATAGTATTCAGTTTAATATTGAATACTAAAAATAATATAAATAGTAATATTAGCATATTATAAAAAGAAAAAGTGCTAATAAAAAAATGTGAACAAAACATAACTATTTGGACAAATCAATTGTAAAATGGAAGGCTTGTAATAACAGACATACGTATGAAAGATACCAAATTATTTAATATATCACTTCAGTATTACAAAAAATCAGATATCCTGAAGAAAATAGTAAAAAACATAGAGGATGACCATCAATTTCTTCATATTGTCTCTCTTAACCCAGAGATTCTAGTGCTTGCTCAACATGATAAAGAATTTGCATCTATAATTGAGGCTGGTGATATTAAGATAGCAGATGGTATCGGTCTAATCAAAGCATGCCAATTACTACAATTACCACTCCCTACACATATTACGGGAGCTGATTTGATGGGTGAGTTACTTGAGTTAGCTGGTAGTTTGCGCCTTCGAGTGTGCCTTATAGGTGGTTCAACAGATGTAGCAGATGAAATAGCCAAGTGCTACCAACAGAAGTACCCTGAGGCTGAATTTTTTGGGACATACGGTATATCTGATATGTATTCTCAGGACATTTCAATCGAAGAACAGGCATTATTCACTATAGTAGCTGATAGAAGGCCCCAATTAGTATTTGTCGCATTTGGATCTCCTACTCAAGAGCGATGGATATGGAAGCACAAAGACAAGCTACAAGGCGCTGTTTGTATGGGTGTGGGTGGTGGATTTGATTTTGTAAGTGGTAAGGTTGCCCGAGCTCCGCGATGGATGCGTAATAATGGTCTTGAATGGCTATTTAGACTCATTCTTCAGCCGTGGAGATGGAGAAGACAGTTGAGGTTGATTGAGTTCATAATTCTTGTGCTCAAACAAAAAATAACTTCATACAAAAATATGAGATAACGAAGTACGAAGTGAGGTGGTATACTGGTCAGATTATGAAGTCTTCAATCATCGAAACTCTTAGATATTTCTCACAATTTAAATACTCTGCTTCATTAAATGAGCTTCATATATTTCACAATAAGGAAATAATAAAACAAACGTTAAAAAAGCAACTTTTAAGCTTAATAAAGGATGAAAAAGTAAAAAAAATATATGATAGATATACTCTAGGGGAGTATAGTATGAAGAGCAATAGGAGGAAAAAAATATCGATTGAAAAGGTGTCTAAAGTTGCTCATTATTTCGAAATTCTTCAAACAATTCCAATAATAAAATTGGTTGCTATTACCGGCTCAGTTGCTATGTATAACGCACAAGTTGATGATGATGTAGATATCTTTATTATCAGCTCCTCACATAGAATGTGGATGGCACGATTTTTTGCATACATGATTGCTTCGTTATTGGGAATACGACGAAAGCGTAATAATCCTTACGTAAAAGATACTGTGTGTCTCAATCTATTTTTTGATGGTACAGACGTGAATATTCCACAAAAAAAGCAAAATAGTTACATTGCGCACGAAATAACGCAGATGAAACCTGTAATAATGAGAGATGAATCATATAGTAATTTTGTCATGCAAAACAAATGGATTTATGATATATATCCCAATGCCCGACAGTATTTATTACAATATTCTCAGAAAAATGATGTGTTAGAACGTAATTTTGGAGTGGTAAAAAAACAGTTGAAACTCCGATATACAGTGTTGCGTATTGTGATAGTTGTGATCTATTATGTTCTAGCTTTTTTTGGGCCAATTGTTGAAATTTTATTGAAATATATTCAGTTATTTTTTATTTTACGACATCGCACTTCTGAACGAATCACCGAAACTCAACTATGGTTTTTCCCTGATGATTTCGAGAAGAAATTAGTGGTTTAATCTGTTTGAAAATATTGGATATTGAGTAGGGATAGGTATATACTATAGTCAGTTGATTTTTTAAAAAGATATTATTATGAAAAATGTTGAATTAACTAAACTGGTAAAGTCAGATGGAAAATACGATCTTACTGTTTTTTCTGTAGAAGGTATCAATAGGATAGAGAAAAATATTTTTGAAAGAGATGGTAAACTTTTTCTCAAATGCCTTAAAAGAAACAAAGATATTCAAATAAAGCCAGAAGAAATAGTGAGACAACTAATGCTCGATAGGCTCATCAACGATTATGGTTATACTGCTGATCTACTTGATGTGGAATATACAGTAAATTTTGGGAGAGAAAAGAAGTTTGCTGATATTGTGATTCTCAATAAAGCAGATAAGACAAGTGTTTATTGTGTACTTGAAATTAAAAAGCATACTGCTAAAGATGGAAAAGATCAATTGAAAAGTTATACTAATGCTACTGGTTCGCCACTTGCAGTTTGGACAAATGGAGTTGAGATAAATTATTATGAACGACTTGATCCAAATTATTTTGAGCCACTTTCAGATATACCTAAAGTAGATGAGGTAATTGATGATGTAAAAAATGAGAGATTTACATATCTTGAATTGATGAGTAAAGACAGACTCACAGAAGAACGAAAATCATTAAAAGATCTGATTCAAGAAATGGAAGATGAGGTGTTGTCAAATGCGGGTGTAGATGTTTTTGAAGAGGTATTCAAACTAATTTTTACGAAGCTTTTTGATGAAATGGAAAGCGCGGATGACAGAGTAAGTATCGAAATGCAATTCAAGATTATCAAAAAAAATAATCCAACATTTACTGATAAAGAAATTCTTGCGCAGATTGATAATGCTGAGTATAAAAAATTAGAATTTAGAAGTCGAGGAAATGCGCATGATACAAAAGAGAAAATAAATAAGCTATACGAAAAGGCAAAAGAAAAATGGCAAGGTATTTTTGAAAAAGGTGAGCCACTTCGTATTACTGATGAAAATCATTTACAAATTTGCGTAGGATTTTTGCAGAATGTAAAACTTTTTAATTCAAATCTTCAAGTTATAGATGAGGCTTTTGAATATTTGGTGAATAAATCCGCTAAAGGTGAAAAAGGACAATATTTCACGCCAAGAAATGTAATTGATATGTGCGTCTATATGATGAATCCGCAGTCGAATGAATATATGATTGATACGGCATGTGGAAGCTGTGGATTTACCGTGCATACATTGTTTAATGTATGGCAAAAATTAGTGAACCAAGGAAAGGCACAATTTGCAAATTTTTCAAATCAAAAACTCACTAGCGAGCAGAAAGATTTTGTTGATAACGTTTTTGGAATTGATTTTGATGAAAAATCTGTTCGTGTTGCAAGAACTTTAAATATGATTGCTGGAGATGGAAAAACAAATGTTTTGCATTTAAATACTTTGGATTACAACAGATGGGAAGAGAAACAAAAAGATAGGGAATGGATAAAAACATATAGTGAGGGTTTTCAAAGATTGCTTGATTTAGCAAAAGATCCAAAAAATCCAAAAGAATTTAACTTTGATATTGTTATGGCAAATCCTCCGTTTGCAGGTGATATAAAAGATTCACGTTTGATTTCAAATTACGAAGTTGCTTTTGATGGCAAAGGAAAAAAAGTAAATAAAGTTTCTCGTGATGTGTTATTTATCGAAAGAAATCTTGACTTTCTCAAGCCGGGTGGAAGAATGGCAATTGTTTTGCCTCAAGGTAGATTTAATAATACGAGTGATGAAAAGATTCGAAACTTTGTAATGGAAAGAGCAAGATTAATTGCAGTAGTTGGGCTTGATGGGAATACATTTAAGCCCCATACCGGTACAAAAACATCAGTTCTTTTTATCCAAAAATGGAATGAAGATACCAATTCTCAAAATTATAATCCAAAAGTTGATGATTATGAAGTTTTTATGGCTGTTTCTGAGTGTTCGGGAAAAGATAATTCAGGAGTTGAGTTATATGAAACGAATGAAAAAGGTGAAAGAAAACTCGATGAACATAATCACTTGATTCAAAAACATGATCTTAAAGAAATTGCTGAGGCTTTTGAGGGCTGGGCGAGAGAGCAAGAGCTGAGTTTTTGGAGAATATCTTAAACTATGATTATAATAATTTAATAAAGGTATGATTACAAAAAATAAAAATCTTTTTCAAGAAATAAAGGAGTTACTTGAAAATGCAAAAAGTAAAGTTGTACAAACTGTGAATACGACTATGGTTTTAACTTATTTTGAAATTGGTAGGTTGATTGTGGAAGATGAACAAAAAGGTAAAAGCCGAGCTGAGTATGGTTTGGAAACATTAGAAATACTGAGCAAAAAATTGATAAGTGAATTTGGAGATGGCTTTTCTGAAAGGAATCTTCGCAATATGAGGCTTTTTTTCCTATCTTTCTCAAATCGGCAGACAGTGTCTGCCGATTCTCAGAAATATAATTTCTCTCTTTTATGGTCTCTTTATGTTCGTCTAATATCTCTTAAAGATAATCGTAAACAAGATTGTTATGAAAAAGAATGTTCAGAAAATAATTGGTCTGTAAGAGAATTAGATCGACAAATAAATTTGTCTCTTTTTGAAAGAATTATTTTAAGTAAGAATAAAAAAGGCGTTTTAGAAGATAATTTGAAGAAATATCATGAACCAGAAAATCCTCAAGATATTTTGAAAGATCCATATATTCTGGAATTTCTTAATCTTAATGAAAATATAAAATATTCAGAAACGGAATTAGAACAAGCAATTATCGATAATTTACAAAAGTTTCTGCTTGAATTTGGAAAAGAATTTAGTTTTGTAGCAAGACAGAAAAGATTTAGTTTTGGAATGGATCATTTTTATATTGATTTGGTTTTTTATAATCGGCTTCTAAAAACTTTTGTTTTGATTGATCTCAAAATTATTAAATTGACCCATCAGGATTTGGGACAAATGCATATGTATGTAAATATGTTTGATCGACTAGAAAAAGAAGAATGGGAAAATCCAACTACTGGTTTAATTTTATGTTAAGAGAAAAATGAAATTATAGTGGAATATACATTGCCAAAAAATAGTAATATTTTTGCGCGTGAATATAAATTGTATTTACCAAGTAAGACTGAATTTAAGAAACAAATTCAAAAAGCCGAGAAATCTTTTTTAGATAATCAAAAATGAAAATATGAAACAAGAAATAATTTATTCATTAACCACAAATTTTGAGTCTTTTTCACATCAAACCAAAGATGGACTCGAATTTTGGCTTGCTCGTGATTTGCAAAATCTTTTGGGTTATAGCAAATGGGAGAATTTCCAAAATGTTATTTCAAAAGCGAAAACCGCTTGTGAAATATCTGGACATGAAGTTTCGAACCATTTTCCTGATATCAGGAAAATGGTTTCTATTGGTTCAGGTGCGGAAAAAGAGGTAGATGATATAATGCTAACTCGTTATGCTTGCTATCTGATTGCACAAAATGGTGATTCTACTAAGGAAGAGATTGCTTTTGCACAAACTTATTTTGCAATACAAACGAGAAAAGCAGAAATTATCGCTAAAAGAATAGAAGATATTGAAAGAATTAAGGCAAGAAAAAAACTTTCTGAAAGTGAGAAGGAACTTTCTAGCACGATTTATCAACAAACAGGAGGAAATCAAAACTTTGCATTGATTAGAAGCAAAGGAGATTCAGCTTTTTTTGGTGGCAAAAATACATCTGATATGAAGATTATTTGGAAAACAGGTTCAAAACCAATTGCTGATTTTATGCCAACAATACTTTTGAAAGCAAAAGATTTTGCGACTGAAATTACTATTCATAATGCAAAAGAAAAAAGAATGAATAGTGAAAAACAAATTTCTGACGAACATATTACGAATAATAAAACAGTTAGAAACACTTTAATTTCAAGAGGAATTGTTCCAGAAAAACTTTCTCCTGCTGAAGATGTAAAAAAAGTAGAGAGAAAAGTTGAATCTGAAAAGAAAAAGGGTATTAAGAAAATCCTCAAAAAATAATATGTCCCAAATCAGCCATATAAAACTAAAAGACATCCGCGAAGCCCGCAGATACGACGCAGAATATTTTAAACCAGAGTATTTGGAGATTGAGAGAAAATTAAATCGAGAAAATAAAAACTTAAAAGATTTTGATGTGAAAATTTATCATCCAAACGAAATAAAAAGAGAATATGTTCAGGAAAATGGAGTCCTTTTTGTAAGAACGCAAAATGTTAGACCACTCAAATTTGATTTAACAAATGAAGTCTATATTTCAAAAAATGATGCTTCAAGGTTAAAAAAGAATAAGATCTCAAATAATGATATTTTGATGTCCAGAACAGGTGCTAATTTTGGGCAAACTTGTTTATTTAATGAAGGAATTGAAGCTATCGCCTCTTCGCATACTTTCATTATTAAAAGTGGAAAAATAAATCCATTCTTTTTATCCATCTTCTTTAATACAGAACTTGGAAGAAAAATGATTGACAAAGGTATGTATGGCGGTTTACAACCTGAAATTACACCGACACATTTGTTAAAAATCCCTTTTTTAAATTTTCCCCAATCCTTCCAGCTCCAAATCGAACAAATAGTGAAATCTGCTCATGCAAAACAAACCAAGTCCAAACAACTCTATCGTGAAGCCGAGGAGTTATTATTGCGAGAACTTGGACTACTGAATTATGAGATTAAACGAGTTATTTGGTTTACTACGACAAAAAAAGAAGTAGAAAAAGCTTGTAGATTTGACAGTGAATATTTTCAACCAAAATATGCCGATATTATTAAGAAAATTGAGAAGTATGAAGGCGGATGGGATACAATAAAAAATATTGCTCATTTTAAAGATAAAAACTATAATCCAAAAGGCGATCAAACATATAAATATTTAGCACTTTCAAATATTTCAAATAATGGATATGTGCAAGATTATCAAAGAGAGATAGGAAAAAATTTACCCTCTAGAGCAAGAAGACAAATAAATACAGGCGATGTAGTTATTTCTTCTATTGAAGGATCGCTTTCTTCTTGTTCAATTATTGATCAAGAATTTGATAATGCAATTTGTTCAACTGGGTTTTTTGTTCTAAATTCTAAGATTATAAATTCTGAAACCTTATTGATTATTTTTAAGTCAAAGATTATTCAAGAATTATTACAAAAAGGATCAAAAGGCACAATTTTAACTGCTATTTCAAAAACAGAATTAGAGTCAATCAAAATCCCTCTCCTCAAACCCTCAATCCAAATCCAAATCGCCGAAAAAATACAAGAAAGTCATAGACTGCGAAAAGAAAGCAAGGATTTACTTGAAGAAGCAAAAAGAAAAGTAGAAGAAGAGATAGAAAAACAGTAGAAACTATTTATTCATAAATCACCACTTTCGTACCTTTTTCTGCGAAGAGATAGACTTCTTGAGCTGATTGTTTATCAAGAGCTATACTCGTGCCATCTACAGGTGTTTCAGGGGCACCAGTTACCTTTGGTGTAGCGCTCAGAACAGGAGTTCCTGAAAGGGCATCACTGCCATTTTTATAGGGAGTTTCATGTATTCCAAAATAGGCATTGAGTGATTTGTTATATGTATAGCTCATCCAGTAGGGCATCCAACGTTGATATATAGCAGAATATCCAATATCAAGCTTATTTAATATCTCAAATGTACCTATTGGAACGGGATAATCCCAATTAGTAGTTATGGCATACGACTTGACCATGAGACCTTCCTTAAAGAGATACATTTTTTGTTGAAGTAAATCTACCTCTATATATTTTTCAGCTAGTTTTCCATCTGATTTATATTTTTCTTCAATTTTTGTTTCTATAGAATTTGCACTTTTACCGACGAGTCGATTATTTATGAGATTGACCAATGCCTCTTTGATTGTTTTGGCTGATAGGGTAGCGTCCGTGTTTTTCATTACATACGAAACCTTGTTTAGTAGTATACGATCTTTTAATTTCTTTTCATCTATGCCGAGGGTGAACTGGTTGGAGTATTGATCATACCCTAGATTAACTATGTCTCGTATCTCTGAGGGATTGATGATGATACGTGCTAGACTTGCTCCTGTTGTGATACGGAGATTGACTGGTTCGGAGAATACTTGATCTATTTTTTTATTATATTGCGCTAACAACACAGCTTTTGTACTAGGAATTTCAGATAAAAGCGGCTCAATTTTGATTTCTTTATCACTAATATGCTGGGTGATGAGTGTGCGTAGTGAATCAGGATCGATAACGAATTTTTTTTCATTTTCTTCTTCGATGATGAAAGATTTACCTATATTGTCAACTCCTATACTATCAGGTTTGGTTACAAAGTCAAAAGAAATATTTTCGGTAAAGAGGAAGAAGTCTTTTGTGAAAACAAGATCCGGATCAATTTTTCGTGCAGTGAAAATTGAGGATATAAATGTTGTTATATTTTTTCCAAAACTAAATGAGTTGGGAGCATATATTTTTTGAAGGGTAGTTTTTTTATCAATAGATACTCCGATATTTTGGGGCTTGTAATTATATGTGTTTTCACGGATTGTGATCTGCATTTCCTTAGCGAGAAGTTTGTCAAGTGTCTTTTCAACTTGAGTTTTGTTCATGTATCCAATATTTGTTTGACCTATGTACGTGTTTGGATAGGTGATTTGTGTTAATCCAAGAGAGGCGAGGTACAAAGATAAAACGCTGATAATAAGTACAAGACGAAGATGCATAATTTACATTGTACGATAGAATAGGGGACGATTTCAAATTGAAAACGAGTTTTTTGATTATTTTTGTAATTTTTTCATATACCAGACGATAAAGACTGCAAATCCAACAACTAGGACAATAAGAATAATATTGAGCAATTGTGAATATTGTTCGGTTATTGGTTTTGGGATAGGCGTTGGTGCCACATACATTTGATTTGATTTGTTGTCTGTAAGAAATCCTTTGGGAAGATTTGGATCATCTATATATTGTATAAATCTACTGAGATCATAGGAAGTTGCTAATGCGATATCATTGCCGTAGTAGAGGGTATACATATTTGTTGGATCATAATTAAATACCAGAGTTTTTGTTGAAATTTTGAGACTGATTTGAGGAGAAATATCGATTGGTTCATTATTTTCATGATATATTTGAGCTTTTATATATCTATATCGAATTTCAGGATAGGATATTTGCATGTTTATCCCTTTAAAACGAGGAAGATTGAGATTGAATATATAACCGTATGTGATGGGCATCCATGATTTATTATCATTACTCATACTTACTTCAACAAGTCTATTAAAATTTGCCGATGTTGAATTAAATATAATTCCTTCAGAATATACTCCCTTTTCTGATCCAGTATCAAGAGTGAGAATCGTGCTATTAGTCTTTTCATCCTTTTGAATAGTTGCATCAAATGCATGATCTTCTTTTTCAGGAGGAGTGCTTTTATGAGTTAGCAATTCAACTGATTTTAATATGATAGGTTTTTCTGCGTCTGATTCAATTTCAATTTTTAGATATTGAGCGGTGGAGGGTGTATATTTTACGGTACAGTTTGATACTGTGAGTGAAACTTTCTCATCAAAATAATTATATATATATCC
>JBAXPW010000029.1:0-16196 GCA_037132015.1 Candidatus Roizmanbacteria bacterium | reverse complement strand
TGTCAAAAGAGGTAAAAGAAAAAGCAATAAAAGAATTAAAAAGACTTTCTCAAATGTCTCAATTTAATCCAGAAGCATCATATATCAGGACATATCTTGATTGGCTTGTTGAGATACCATGGGGGATCTCAACTGAAGGCAAGTCAGATATAAAAGAAGCAGAAAAAATACTAGATGAAGATCATTATGGTCTAAAAAAAATTAAGGAACGTATACTTGAATTTTTAGCAGTAATGGAATTGCGTAAGCATAAAAAAGAAACAACAGAAAAAGGAAAAAAAACTGAAAAGCGCGAAAATGTTCCTACGATATTATGTTTTGTAGGACCTCCTGGTGTAGGTAAGACTTCATTAGGTCGTTCTATTGCAAGATCATTAGGAAGAAAATTTGTAAAGATGTCTCTAGGGGGTATACGTGATGAAGCAGAAATTAGAGGTCATCGTCGAACATATGTGGGAGCAATGCCGGGACGAGTAATTCAGAGCATCAAACAAGCAGGAAGCAAAAATCCTGTCATGATGCTTGATGAGATTGATAAGATAGGTAGTGATTATAGAGGAGATCCGTCCGCTGCACTGCTAGAGGCATTGGATCCAGAACAAAATCATGCATTTTCAGATCATTATCTTGAAGTACCCTTCGATTTGTCTCAGGTATTTTTTATAACTACAGCAAATATTCTCGATACTATTCCAGATGCATTATTGGATCGTTTGGAAGTCATTAATTTTGCTGGTTACACTGAGGATGAAAAATTTCATATCGCAAAACAATATCTTATAAATAAACAAATGGATGCACATGGATTAAATTCAGAACATATGAAGATTACAGATGATGCACTTCATTTAATTATTCGAAGATATACACGCGAAGCGGGTGTTCGCAATCTTGAGCGTCAGGTCTCAAAGGTTTGTCGAAAACTTGCTCGAGAGGTTGTAGAGAATAAAATTGAAAGTAAAACTATTCAATCAGATGATGTTACTAAGTTTCTTGGACCTTTTAGATTCTCAGATCAGATGATTGAGGAAAAAGATGCTGTAGGAATCTCAACTGGTTTGGCTTGGACTCAGGCAGGTGGAGATATATTATTTATAGAAATTGCTACTATGCCGGGCAAAGGAATGCTTACATTAACAGGTCATTTAGGCGATGTTATGAAAGAGTCATGTCAAGCTGCATTATCATATGTAAGATCTCACTATGAAGTATTTGGTTTAGCAAAGGAATCTTTTGGAAAGATTGATATTCATGTACACGTTCCAGAAGGAGCTGTACCAAAAGATGGTCCATCAGCAGGTCTTGCCATCGCAACAGCAATGGTATCAGCTCTTACTAAGATTCCAATTCGACGAGATGTGGCTATGACAGGAGAAATAACACTTCGAGGACGTGCACTTGAAATAGGTGGTGTAAAAGAAAAAGTTATCGCAGCACATCGTGCACAGATTAAGACGGTTATTTTGCCAAAGGATAATAAGAAGGACCTTGAAGATATTCCACAAAATGTAACAAAAGATCTAAAATTTATTTTTGTAGAAAGTATTGATGATGTGTTAAAGAATGCATTGGTTTTTCCTGATAAAAAAAGTCAGTTTCCAATAATGTCAAAAGAAGCAAACATTATCAAAAAAAAGAGTGCAATTAACTAAAAGAAGCGATTAGATGTGAAATAACCCTGCTGAAAAGCAGGGTTTTTTATCGCTTCAATTTAAGAAATATTGATCGGAGTTTATGTGCTTGATTATAGAGAGTATACAAAGAAGTATTTACAATAAGGTCAAAGCTTCCCGATTTTTGTACAAATTGAGCACCATATCCTTCTTTGAATCGAGTAAATCCAGCCCAAGTATGATTTTCTGCATATCCTGGTGCTAATGATCCCCACATATCAAAGTAATTTGCGCCTAATTTTTTACCTAGCATAATTGCTTCCCACATAATGAGATTTGCTGGCATAACATTGCGATGAAGATCTGAGGTTCCCCCATACGGATAATAGAGTTTGTTATGAAAATGAAATAACTCATATGAAGCAAGTGGGGTATTATCATAATATGCAATTATAATATGGGCAATTCCTTCTTTCATGTGGTTCCATACAATTTCATGATAATTTGGCGAGTGGCCAAAATAGCGTTGTCTACGACATGTATCAAAATAAAGATCGCAAAATATTTTAAAGCCTGTTTCATTCGATTCTTCTTTAACAGTTACTCCTTTTTTTTGAGCCAATCGTATATTGTATCTTGTCTTTGGCTTCATCTGCTTAATGAGATCTTCTTCTGAAGATGAGATATTCATTTCCATTGTCCATTCTGAAAATAAAGAATGAGGAGATTTTACAATTTGAAAACTTTTTGTAGAAAAATGCGTAAGAATAACTTCTTCTGCAATGGAATCATCAGGTTCAATTTTAATAAATATAATATTGTGAGATATTGAATAGTCATGTAAGAATGTTAATACTTCTGGGGAGGGTGTGATAGAACGTGGAATATATCCTAAATAATATGGAAATTTTGGGATTTTATGAATCGTCATCTGAAACACCTGATGAAGATTTGCGTTATCAAAAACACCGATACGTACCACCTGTATGCCCATTGCTTTTCGAGCTTCTCCCCACTGCCAAGATTGAAGAGGATGATTGGATACCCTATTGTAATGCTCCGTATTATAGGTATCTGGTATGATACTGATAGACATAGTTATTATTTCTTTGGTATAATTAACCACTAAGGTATTATTATATATGAATTTACGTATGAATAATCAACAAAATCCAATTTTTACCGTTGTTATTCCTGTACTAAATGAGGAGTATTTTTTGCCCCGACTTCTAAACGATTTGAAAAAACAAACACTCCAAAATTTTGAAGTTATTGTTGTAGATGGGAAATCAGAAGATGCAACAATAGAGAAATCACAAATCTATTCTGCATATTTTCCACTAAGGATAGTCGGAACTGAAAAACGAAATGTATCTTTTCAAAGAAATATGGGCGCTCGATTAGGTACAGGTTTATTTCTTATTTTTCTTGATGCAGACACAAGAATACAAAAAACATTTACAAAAAAATTACATAAATATATAGAAGCAGAAAAAGGACTTATTTTTCTTCCTTACGTAGAGCCAGAAGACAAATCAACTGAGGTTGTTGCTTTTTATCAACTACTTAATTTTTTAATTAGCAAGTCTCAAGGTTCAACAAATCCATATTCTTCAGTGGGTGGTATGATTTGGGAGAAGAATTTTTTCCATCTTTTGGGTGGTTTTGACGAGGATCAATTTGTTGCTGAAGACTTTCATATTGTTAAAAAAGCATCAGATTGGGGGGTAAAAGGTAAGTTTATGCAAAATATTAAGATAACTTTTTCGTTCAGAAGAATTAACAATGAAGGTAAATTACAGTCGTTGTATAAGATGTTATTAACTGGATTTTATCGCATGTTTAAAGGAGAGATAAAGGAAAAAATTTTTTCATATGAAATGCAAGGAGGCAAATATCATATTGATAACAATCGTAAAGAAACATTTGATAAGAAAGTTGCAATATTTTTTAAACGAACAGGTAAACAAATAGAAGAATTCTTAACTTTTAAGTAATTGATGCAAATTGTTGAAGCACTTCGAGTGTTTCTTGTGCACATTTCTCCCATGAAAAATTTTTGGTGCGCTCTAATCCCTTTTCAATCAATTTATTACGTAATGAATTGTTATCAATAAGGTGGGATATTTTTTCCGATATGTCTTGAGGATTTTCAGGGTCGATATATAGACATGCATCCCCTCCAACTTCCGGAAGACTTGATGCAAAGGAGGTTATTACAGGACATCTCCATGACATCGCTTCTAAAATTGGAATTCCAAAACCTTCATACAGAGAAGGAAATACAAGACATAATGCATGTTTATACAACTCTACGAGTTCATCATCTGAAACATAGTCGGTAAAAATAACATGCTCTTCTAAATTCAAAGTTTTTACATCCTCAAAAATTTGCTTGTATAGCCATCCTTTTTTTCCAACGATAACTAGATTGTAGGATACACTTTGTTTTTTAAGTTCTGAGTATGCTTTTAATAAATTTATCAAATTTTTTCGTGGTTGAATAGTGCTTACAAATAATATATATTCATTTTGTCGTATATTCCATTTGTTTAATATATGTTTGTCTATGGTGGCATTATCTTCTTTAATTTGTTTCTCAAATCCGTTATATACAATACTAATCTTATTTTCTTGAATGTTGTAATACCGTATAAGATCTTTTTTTGTAGTTTTAGAAACTGCAATAAGATGTGTGGATTGATCAACTGAATAACGTGTCCATTCTCTTAATTGATACAAATCTTTTTTGAGAAATTCTTCTGGATATAGGAAATAAGCAAGATCATGTATTGTTACTACAGTTGGAATAGGACACCAACGAGGAGCGTAATGAGCTGGTGAAAAAAAGACACTTGGTCTTTTATGTGTATAAAGATAAATAGGTAAAAAAATCTGCGACCATAGACGTTGAAAAGGAATTACTTGATATCTAAAATATTCAGTAGACTTGGGAAGATGATTTTTTGGTGTTTCTCGTAAATAAATAACAAATTGAATTTTTACATTTGCCCACTTAGAAAAATAACTCAGTAGGTTGTTTGTATATACTGATACACCTACTTGTTTTTCTACATTCGCTTCGTTTCCGTCTATTCCTATTATCATATGATTTATAGTAATTGTATCACGAAGTTAATTTTGTAATGAATGTGTCAATGTATCGTTTCCATGTAAAAGATTCAGCATAAATTTTTCCTTCCAAACTGAGTTTAGTTCTCAACTTCTTATCATTAAAAATTAAATGTATTGAATCTTTAATATTTTTAATATTGAACGGATCAAAATGAATAGCATGTTTATGTGTGATTTCTTCAAGGGAAGATATATTTGAGGTTAAAACTGGAGCTCCCTGATGCATTGCTTCTATAATCGGATATCCAAATCCTTCCCATAAGGAGGGCAAAATAAAAGCATAACATGAGGTGTATAATGCAGTTAATTCATCATCAGAAATGTATCCGAGAAATTGAATACGTTTGTCATTTATGTTATCTAATTTATCCCAACCTTGAGGACCTACTATGATAAGTTCAGTATCTTTTTCATCGATTTGAAGAAAAGCTTCAATAAGGCGTTTTAAATTTTTTCTTGGTTCAACTTTACCAACTGCTAATAGAAAGGGTTTTTTTAAATTATATTTTTTAATTGTTTTCTCAACAAAGTGAACATTGACCGATCTATTTTCAACACCCGGATAATTGACACAAATTTTGTTTATATCAATGTTATAGAATTCTCTAAGATCATCGGCAGTTGATTTTGAATCACAGAATACTATTTCAGACTCCTTTTCTATCCATTCTAATCGTTTCATCTGTGTCTTTAATATAACTGGATCCACAGTTTCAGGATACCGTTTAAATACGAGATCGTGTACTATTGTTGCCTTTTTGCATGATAATGGTAATTCGGCCCAATCAGAAGTGATAAACCAATCAATCCTATTAAATAGAGAATTAAAAATATGAAGTTCTCTACTTAGCGAATGAAGATTATGCGATATAAATGAAAGTCCACGAGGCGGAATAGGTAGTTGAATAAGTGTTTGATTTGATCTTTGAATTAATGTTATGAGATTTTTGTCGAGCTGACGACGAAAGGACGAACAAAAGAATATCCATTGATGATTATTGTGATATGTAAGAGCAGATCGCAAAAAACCATCTGTAAAACGAGCTACACCTGTTCCTTCATATACAATTTGTGAAATATCTATACCGATACGCATTAATGAATATTTAAAAATAACAATTACTAGGTAATATTAGAATAAACTACTTCAAGTTCGTGTGCAATGGCTTCCCAACTATATTTTTGTTTTGCGAGGTTATATGAAAGCGTTCTCATTTCTTCATATAATTTTCTATTTTTTAACGCCAGTAATATTTGTCTGATAAATTCTTTGGGAGAATCGGCTATTAAAGCATGGTGTCCGTTGTTTACCGAAAGTCCCTCAACCCCAACTTGAGTTGATATAACTGGGAGTCCTGATGCCATTGCGGCGAGTATTTTTAATCGAGTACCACCTGGTCCAAATATTGGCGCTACAAAAAGTGTTGCTTCACGATAAAGTTGTTGTACTTTTACAGTATCATCCTGTGCAAGATCAATCACCTCTACTCCATTTGTTGGATCAGCACTAATCTTTTCTTTCGCACGTTGACCTGCGATAAGGAGTTGAACATTGGTAAGTTCTTTGCGCAATTTAGGAAGTACGTGCGCTATAAGATATTCTGCCGCCTCTGTATTTTGAAGCCAAGAAAAATTTCCAACAAATAGCAATCTAGGAATTTTCCATGATTTTGGTTCCAATTTTTCTACAAACATGTCATCTCCTGCTCCATTTGGTATTACAACAGGAGTGAGAGTTGGTACTAATAGTTTGATAATTGCTTCATCATAATGTGAGACCGTGGCTACAATATTAGCCTTTTTCCAATATAGCTTTTCCCAAAAACGGAGTTTGATAATATCAACATTCAAAAAAATTTTCAACAAAAATGGGAGAGTTGAGATAAAATGTTGATATACCATAAACTCAATAGTTTGTTCTACAAGTAAAATTGGAATATTTGTTTGAGGAATATGAGGCATGATATAGAATGTTTCTGCATGAATGACGTCATAATTATTCTTACTTAATAATTCAGCAATAATATTTTTGGCCTCAGAAGAATAATTGCGTACGATGAGAAAAGGTAAAAATGAAAAGATTGCTTTTAAAATATTTTTTATTTGCCATGGTTTTTTAGCACGTTTGCATAAATATATTTTTTTACAATATTTTTCTAATTGTTTTGCATTTAATTTTTCAATGGGATCTTTATACAATGCAATTAATGTGATTTCGTTATTACGACTTAAATATTTAAGAAGGTTGAGAGTACGTATTTGACCTCCTGATGCTGGAGGATATGGAAGATATGGAGTGAGCATCAATATTCTCATAATTTAATTAGAGTAAATTTATCCGTAGAAAAAATTTTTTGAAAACCCTCTTTTTGAATACGAGTTGCAGTTTCTGTTGTATAGGTAACGAGATACGAATAACCATCCTTTTTTAGCTCTGGTACTTCCTTAAAAATTGCAGGAGCTCCCTTTCTATCAATAAGATACAAGAGTGTTGTATCACCCATGGTGTCTGTAACTATTTTATCAGTTGGCTTTGTAAAAGATCTTACTATGCTTGCAATACTTACAAGATCATTAGAATAATTATAATAATCTTTTACATGATAATAGGAAAATAATATTCCCGCAGAATATACCAGTAATAAACTACCTATGAGAATTATTGGGTGAACAAATGACCTTATATTTTTTTGAATTCCATCAAATCCAATACCAACAAATGAAGCAAGTGCAGGTAAAATAAGAGTTTGGTAATATTCATGTTGTACATTACCACCTTGAAATATTAAAAGATATGTGAGTGTTGAAAAACCAATCGCATGAAAAAGAAAATATTTTGGTTTAAAAATAATACCTAGAATAAAAAATACTGTTATGTATCCTCCAAATATAATATTGTTAATTCGTTCATAAAATACCCATCTAAAAAATGCTGGTTTGAAAAAAATATTTTCTAATCCTTTATACGTATTTACACTTGTAATGAGCCAATCACTTGCAGGTATACCTTCAGGGAACTGTAGAATATATTTCCTCCACCACAGTAGTGGAAGTCCAGCGAGAATAAAAAATATATAAAAATATGGTTTTTTTAATAGTGTAAATCTATAAGATTTACAAAATATATAGAAAAGTACAAAACCAAAAAATATTGCAGTTGGTTTGATTAAAATTGCAGATGCAAAAGATAGTATTCCAATTGCAAAGTAAGAGATTTTAAATATATTGTGTTCCTCAGTACTCCATTTATAGAGTGCAAAAATAGCAATGAATACACAACCCAACGCTGTAGTTTCAGGAAGTACAACACGTGTAAAGTATATGCTAAATGGTAGAATTGCAAATGTTAGAGACCCGATAATTGAAGCGGTTCGTCCAACTTCCTTGTATAAAAGATAATAAAGGATTGCAATAATAATAAGTGCAAAAAAAACACTGGTAACTCTTCCGTATGTTTCAATGGAATATGATGGATATATTTTATATAAAGATGCGAATATTGCGTTATAAATTGGAAATTCCACCATACGTAGTCCCTGAGGATTATCAAGGCCTGTTTGGATACTTGAGACATCATCATATTGAGGCTTAAGAAGATTAAAGTCTTTTCGTGCAAAATTTCGGGCAACAGATGCTGTATCTGCTTGTCTCCATGAATGGAAGTCGCCTATTGGAACATTAATATTGTAAAGTCTGACGATTAGTCCTATTGTGATACAAATCGACATTGCTAGCCAATCAATTTTATTCATTTTTGGATATTTTTCTATATTCATAAATTTCCGATCCATCACTCTTACTTATGTTCTCTTTTATTAATATGATGTTTATTATGAGAGCTTTTATGATCTTCTATCAGCAATGATCCAATCATAATTCCTGAAATCATCCAAAAATAAAAGGCAACCTTAGATGCTTCAAATACATCTATAAGAGTTGTGTTTATAAGAATTGCTAGAATTCCAAATAAAAATCCATAATAAATAATTCCTTCTTGTTTATGTTTGAGATCAGTTCGTAATTTAATCCAAATTATCCAGATCATTTTAAGGATGATTGCAAAAAATGCTAAGGTACCAAAGAGACCAAATTCTCCAATAGTTCTTACATATCCTCCATCAGTTGCTTCAGTTAAAGATGATGCTCCAGTTCCAAGAATTGGATTTGATTTGAATGCTTTAAATGCTCGAGGCCAACTTACCTGAAATCTTACCGCCATTGATGTGTCAAGAACCATAGCATTTTGTCCCGACAATCCAGCCGTAATAGTCGCTACCATCTGTGCTTCTTCAGTAGCTGAGAGAATTTTTCCTGATTTTGATGCTTCATTTCTAAGATCCTGACGTACTTGTTCAATTAATAGTTTTTGGCCATTTGTCATTTCTTGTGTTGTCATTTTAGTTTCTGTTGTGCCGGGAATAACTATAGAACCTCCAGGTAATTGTTTTGTTGTTACTTTTTGAGCTACCACCATTTGGCCAGTGGTTGAATTTACGAAGATTGGTCGTATTTGAAAAGTTTCAACAAATCGTTGAACAAGCCCACTTGAAAATAAATTTAATAATATTGTTAATATTACAATTGAGATTAACACCATCCATTTTCTTGACCATAATAATAAACCTGTAACAGAGACTGCATATGCTCCAAAGGATACTCTTGATGCGGTAAGTACGAGCATGAATAATGATATTACAAAGAGTATCATAATAGATATATTTTTTCTATATATGATAAATGCAATTAGTATTGGAATTAAAAATACGAGATATGCAGCAAAATCATAATGTCCTGCAAATGTAGATGAAACACGAGCTTCTTTTGTTAAAAAGAGTAATAAGCCTCGTGAAAATTCAGGATTCATTGTCTGAATCGCAGGTAAAGTAACTGGTCCATATCGTTCTACAACCATCTTGATAAGATATCCAAGTATTGCGAGCCATGTAAATCTCAAGTACATGAGTGGAGACATTCCAAACTTAATTATCCATCCTATCGTTCCGAGTAAAATAAAAGCCATCGTTCCAAGTCCTACATATGTGCCAAATTTTTGTCCAAGTCCGTAAGTACATGCGATCAAAAGAACCTCAAAAATGAGGGTAAGATAAAAGAAAAGATCCTTTTTAGATTTGATAGATGAAATAGTTACAAAAAATATGAGCATATACTCTACACGACGTGCAGTGTGAAGTAGGCCAATATGAAGGTACTCAATTTCTTTTGAAATAAAATAATTCCATATAAGGCTTGAAAAAATTGCGATCCAGTAGACTATAAAAAGCCAAAAAAATTCTTTATTTATAGTTTCCTTTTTTCGTATTACTTGTACTGCAAAAACCAAACCTACTAGTACCATAAAAAAATCTTCCAATCGAATATTTAGGTAGGTAAACTCCAAATCAATGAGAGGGAATTTTGGAAAAAGAGGAATAAGAAATATGAAAATTGAAACAAGAATTTTTAGTATATTTTCGTCAAGCCATTGTAGCGATCTTAAGAGCTTCCCCATAGGTTTGTATTAAATATGTGTTGTGTAATAATTTGCCTAGAATCCAGGCTCCAACAGCTTTTAATTGTAACATAATTCGCAAGAAAAAGAAAGGTATTGGCCCATAGTGTTTTTTGTAGAAAAATATAAATCCTTTATAGACTTGGATAATTGGCTCCTTTCTTCCATTGCTTGAAGCTGATCCAAGATGGATAAATTGAGCTTGTGGATAGATCCAAGTATGTAAATTCTGTTTGTTTGCTCGAAATAACAGGTCTATTTCTTCCATATACATAAATATTTTTTCGTCAAATCCACCAACATTAGTAAAATGGTCTTTTGTAGTTAATATACATGCTCCCGAGACCCAGTCAACTTTACGAGGTGTGTTAGGTGAATATCTTGTTAGTCCCCAATAATCTCCTCTTAGAAACAGAGCTCCAAATATAATTGGTAATGTATAAAAAGGACCGCAAGAAGGTTGTGGTGTTTTATCTGTATTTAATAGTTTTCCTCCAAGAAAATGAATGTTTTTTGCATTATTTTTATAATATATCAATAGATCTTCGATTGCTGAATGTATGATAAGAGTATCAGAATTAAGAAGTAATATATGAGTACCTTTAGCTAGTAACGCTCCTTGATTATTAGCTTTTCCAAATCCTGTATTTTGAGTATTTATCGTAAGTTTTATTTGACGATGATTCTTTTCAAGAGATTTGAGCATCTCGACAGACGCGTCTGATGATGCGTTGTCAATTACGACGATTTCATATGATAATTGAGTGTTCTTAAGGGAGGCAAAAATCGATTGAATACAGTTTTGAGTGATTTTCGCTGTGTTGTACGATATAATAATGATAGAAAGTTCTATATCAGTCATAATGTATATTATACTGGATATTGATTTGATTAGTCAGTGTAGCTCAGTGGTAGAGCAACCGTTTCATAAGCGGTCGGTCGCCAGTTCGAATCTGGCCATTGACACAGAGCGAAGCGAAGTGTAAAAACCATTAAGTTTTATTCTTTAATTCCTTTAGTGTGGTTGAGTTTTTATCGCGTTCTGATATGATCATTTGATCTCTTGGAATTGGCCATTGAATGTTAAGCTCTTGATCAAAAAGAGAGATAGCTTTATCTCCTGTAGTATCACGTTCGCTATACAGTTGATCTACCGCGTATAGATAGTCGACAGGACCTTCGAGTACTGATACAGAGTTTCCTATATTTTTAGTGATAAATAGTGAGGCTTGATCCACATCGTTTCCGATACCTAGCTTAAAATATTCTACATTTTTGTAGGTTGGAGAATGAGGACGCACATCAGCAAGTATACAGAGTGCTTTTCCTGAAATGATAGTTACTAATTTATTCCAATTTTCTGCATGAATGCCTCGTGTTACGTTCTGGTTTGATCGAGCATGATTGATTTGTTTCACTGTAAAATGTATGTTGAGAGTTGTGTTTAAGTCAGGTATTAGTGATATTGTACGAAAAAATCCACGATCATCTTGATGTGATTGTATAGGAATATAATAAAGTCCTTCAATTGACGTTTTATAAATATTATTTCCAATGAGTTTATCTGATGTTGGTATGTATATTTTTTCATTTAGTCTATCCATATTGAGTGAATATATCAAAATAATTGTTTATTATCAATTCCATTTCAAAGATAGTTATTTTTCCTTCCAATCCTCTTTATAATATTTTTTCCCTCTCAAATTTTCAGGCATATATTCTTGAACTATCTTTTTTCCCTTTTCTTGTTCTTCTTTCCATGGATAACGTATGTGGTCCTTAGCATATCCCTGCTCTTTCATGATCTTATTTGATGCGTTGCGTAAATGAAAGGGAATTGGATCAAGACGGGTTGTCTCTATATCAGTGATTGCAGAAAAAATGCCTTCTGTAGAGGCGATGGATTTTTTTGCTGTTGCAAGATAGGTTGCTGTTTGTGCCAAAATAAGTTGTGCTTCGGGCATGCCGATCATATGTACTGCTTGCATAGTTGCTGTTGCAAGGACAAGTGCAGTTGGCTGTGCATTGCCAATATCTTCTGATGCGAATATCACCATTCGACGTGCAATAAAAACTGGATCCTCGCCTGCTTTTAGCATACGAGCAAGATAGTGAAGAGTTGCATCTGGTTGAGAACCGCGCATACTTTTTATAAATGCTGAGATTGTATCATAATGTGAGTCGCCTTTTTTATCATAGTACACTGATTTTTGTTGAAGAGCTTCTTCTACAACTTTAAGAGTAACATGTTGTGCTATCGATGCTGATAACTCAACTGCATTGATTGCATTTCTTCCATCTCCATTGGCATGAGTGATGATGTGTTGTATTGCATCTTTTTCGAATTTATGTGAAGGAAAGTGATTTATTGCACGTTCTATGATTGTTTTTGTTTCTTCTTCTGTCAACATTTTGAGCATGTAGACTTGTGATCTGGATATAAGAGGCGCATTTATTTCAAATCCAGGATTTTCAGTAGTTGCTCCAATGAGAGTGATTGTTCCATTTTCTATACATGGTAGAAACGCATCTTGTTGTGCTTTATTAAATCGATGAATTTCATCAATAAAGATTATTGTATCTTTTTGAAATAATGATTTTTGTTCTGATGCTATGTGAATGATTTTTTTTATTTCTGCGATTCCATTTATAACGGCTGAGAAGGAGATGAAATCTGCATTGCTCAGTTGTGCTATGATATGCGCAAGTGTGGTTTTGCCACATCCCGGGGGGCCCCAAAAAATCATAGAGGTTACTCGGCCATTTTCAATCATACGTCTGATTGGTTTACCCACACCTACAAGATGTGCTTGTCCGACATAATCATCAAGTTTATTTGGTCGCAATTGTTCGGCAAGTGGAATCATAAAAAAATAGTTAAAAGTCTAAGGTCTAAAGTCTAAAGTCATGAGACATATTATTCTTATCACTTTATAAATCTTATACTTTATAACTTTATAAACTTATATGTAATCTTACCACATCGGTGAACGAATGTTCAAGTCAATTGAAAATGTTGATAATAAACTTTATTAAAATTTGTTTTTATATATTTGAAAAAGACTAATAAGAAGATCTAAACAGTGATTGAATCGGGGATATATTGTAGTATAATAAAAGACTCATAATATGTCTTTAGAAGATCAAAGAAATGCTTCGCAAGAACAAAATAGTAATGGCGAAATTTTGAAGTTGCCAGTGCCTTCTGTTGTGCGTGTATTATGTCATACTCTTCTTGATGAAGAACATTTAAATGGAAGATTACAAGAATATAGTACAAACTATGACGGTATAGTACGATGGATTATTCCTTTAAAATCAGCATTAAGTGTTCATCATGGAAAGGCTGAATTTTTTGGAGGTAATCGAAAAATAATAAAGGGAGAATTAGAAGATCCAAAAGTTGCAACAAAACGAGAAGGAAGAGAAGAAGTGAATGCGCGTGCATTATTTGATATGAGAGATATTGGCACCCTTGATTACACAATTCCTGGTATGCCAAATGGTGATCGTAATGCGACGTTTTTAATTGCCTCTGCTTCATATGGTGATATTCCTTATCCTATTGATCCAGAAGAAGCAAAAATTGGTGAAGTATTACTTCTTACGTCGCCCCAATTAATAACATTGATGACTGAGGGATTTGTGACGACAAATATAAATGGTGATATGCGAACAATAGAAGGGTTAGATTACTTGCATCTAGGTAAAGATTCACAGGTTTTTCATGATTCTACTCAAAGAGGTACACTATTTACGCAAATTATGAGGGAAATTAGTCAAGTGGAAGAAGTTGTGAAAAATCAACTAAATCTGTCTTTAGGACAAAAGAGAATAGAAAGAATTAGAGAATTGTATAAATACGAAGCCAACTCATATTTGAAAGAGTTCTCGAAAGAAAGGGCATATAGATACGTTTTTCCTCTTATGTATTCTATGTGTGGGTTTAAAGGACAAGGTGTACAACGAGGAGAGGATATTCTGAATGCTGTGGGTATATTAGAGGATTCACAAGAAAGGTTATCTCTCAATTGTTTTCTTACGGGTCTAAGACAAACTTTTTCTGAGTTGACATCAAGCCATGCTGATGGAGAGGATTTAAACGAAATTGCTAAAGAATATGATAGGCGTGTATCTGAATTTTTTAGAATGGAAGGATTACTCAGTGAATCATCAACATTAGGCACCATACAAGAGACTGCTGAAAAGTTTTTATCTGACTTTGCGATGGCATTGAACGTAAGAGGTATCTCTATGAAGAGTGTAGATATAATAAACGATATTCGAAATGCTAAGTTGTATGATCTTGCAGATATATTTTTTAATCGTTCTTTATATGGAAAACAAGTTGACAACAATACACTTATTTTTGATGCAGGTAGACACTTGGCATTAATATATACAATTATGCGACTTACTCCAGAGTATCAAAAAAAGAAAGATGCTGGTAGTCGCAATGTACATGCATTTTTGACGGATCAGTTTCCTCTAGTAAAAGATGTTACTGTCAGAGTGGGTGATATTTATCCGAATGCACGGGTACGTTGTTTTACAACGGATGACGGTAAAAGGATTGCTGTATGTTGGGACGAGTCTCTACCAAAAACTTTGTCATCATTTGCTCGGAAGGTGATATTAGGTGAAGATCCAAGAAATATTCATGATATATATCGTCATTATGTGACGGTCGTAGGCTTTTTTGATACTAATGATGTTTTTCATGAATTGGATGGAACAGTATTTGAAAATCAGGGGCCACTATTTTCTGCAACAAGGATGATATTTGATGGATTTTCTGAGCGATTTGATATGAGGTACAGTGGAAAAACCGAATTTAAAATAGGTGATAACAAAGGTGTACCTGGAAAAATAGTTGATAATATCTCGAATCCAAAACCGTTGGCTGACGGGAAGCGAAAAGGCTCTATTGCAAACTTATTTGCATGGATGAAGTTTTATACTATGCAAATGAAAATAAATGAGACAGGTCAAAGTGAGGCGGATAAAGCAGGGGAATGGCATGAGGTTGCACTTTTTGCAATGAGAAACGGAATAGAAGACCCAGAGCGACAAACAATGTATGGATTGATTGAAAAAATGAAAGATGATGAACAATATGCATTTGGACGACTCATAGACCTGTATCCATGGTTTTATCCAGATGAGTTATACTCATGGGAAAATATGAGACGTCTCATATATACAGACAGTAATAAGCGCAAACAATAAAGTATTTAAGAGATATAATAAGCAAACTATTTTGTAATTGATTGATACAAAGGTATATTTAAAATTAGTTATTTATTGGCATATGAGCAATATTTCTGAGTTACCTCGGCCAGATCTACTTAGATCGAATCACACATGGGTTGATACTATTGAACATCTTAATTTTCGTAGTGAAGTATTTCAACCATTTGGTGATTGGTTTCTATATCTATATAATAGCGACTGTTTGAGCATACAGCCTATGATGGATCGGGTTCTGGAAAGAACAATTCAGACATACAATACTCAGGATGGATTAGAAAATCTTAAAGCGTATGTAGTAGGAGTTGTATTAACACAACTTAATGAAGATACAAACAAAAGAACACGAAAAAACGAATTTGATATTGATGGAAAGCCCTTACCATATAGTGTTCATTTTACACGAATGTATCTTGATGCAGTTGATTTGAAATGCCCAGAATGGGTTGATTTACCATCTGAAGAAAAAAGATCTATAAGAGGAGCAAAAACGCATGTAATGCAGGCGATATGTTTACATGATATTGTTGAGGACATTCTGTATTCGCATAACGGACGAATTATCAAAAATGTAGACTTTTATCCACTTATAGAAGAAGAGTTTGTACATGGAAATAAAATTGCAGATCTATTAAAAGCAGAAACGAAGATAAATTTTGAAGATGATCCTGTAATTGGTATAGTTGATC
>JBAXPW010000028.1:0-16813 GCA_037132015.1 Candidatus Roizmanbacteria bacterium | reverse complement strand
TGCAACACCCTTACCTGATTCCGCGTTGGGTAACACTTAATTCCATGCAACTCGTATCTCATCTTGTCTTGACAAATACATATGTCTGTAGTATATTAGATTAGTTTTTCAACCTTTGTCAGAAAGGCCTATTATTTTGTTCTCAAATAAAAGTATCCCCAGATGAATACAGCAAAACATAACTCAACCCCCCCTAAAGAGTTATTACTTGGAACCGCAGAGAGAGAGCTCGATGAGTTCGATCTTATTGAGGTTCAGAAGACTTCATGGAAGCACTTCCTTGAAGTAGAATTACCCTTAATTCTAAAGGAGTTCTTTCCAATAGAGGATTACACAGGAAAGAAATTTTCTCTTGAATTTGATGGAATTCACTTCGGACAATCGCGATATCCAATAGAGCTTTGTTTTGAAAAAAAATTAACATACGATGCACCAGTATATGCTACTTTAAAGCTTACAAATAAAAAAACTGGTACAGAAAAAACACAAGATGTGTACTTCTTTAATCTTCCTAATATGACCGATCGAGGTACCTTTATCATCAATGGTATTGAGCGAGCCATTATCAATCAAATAGTACGATCACCGGGAATTTACTTTACCGCAGAGATTGATAAATCAACAGGTCTTACTCTTTATAACGCAGAAATTCGACCATATATTGGAGCGTGGATAGATTTTACTATTAATAAACATGGATTAATCGAAATCAAAGTCAATAAAAAACGAAAATTACTAGCATCTGTATTCTTAAGACTTTTTGATGGAGAAAGCACCAATTCTCTTCTTCAACATTTTAGTGATGTTGATAGAGAAGTATTCGAAAAATATATCGTTCCAACATTTAAAAAGGATCGCACAAAAAATAAAGAAGAAGCAGTTCTTGAGTTTTATCGTAAGATGAAACCAGGAGAGCCACTTGTTCTTGATAATGCATACAAAACATTAAATTCTATGTTTTTCGATCATAGACGATATTCTTTAGCAGATGTTGGTCGATTTAAAATAAATAAAAAATTAGGATTAAATGTAGAAATTGATCACGAAAGTCATCTTTTAACAAAAAGAGATGTAATAGAAGCAATCAAATATTTAGTTAATCTGACAAAAAAACAAGGTCAGTTTGATGACATTGATCATCTTGGAAACAGACGTTTACGAACAGTTGGAGAACTCATCGGTATGTACGGAGTACGTGTTGGAATGGTCCGAACGGAAAAAGAAGTAAAAGAACGCATGAGTCTAGTCGCAAGTGATACGCAACCAACCCCATCCCAAATCGTAAACTCAAAACCAATAGTTATGGCAATCAATTCTTTTTATCGTACTAGTCAGCTCTCAACAATAGTTGATCAGACAAATCCCCTAGCTGAAGTAGATAATTTAAGAAGAATCACCGTTGGTGGACCTGGTGGTATTGAAAAAGAACGAGCATCATTCTCAATTCGTGATATCGCTCCATCTCAATATGGTAGAATATGTCCAATTCGTTCTCCAGAAGGTCCAAATATCGGAGTCGTTACTTATATGGCTATGTATTCAAGAGTCAATAAATATGGCTTCCTTGAGACACCATATAAAAAAGTAATCAAAGAAAAATCAGCAAAAGGTACAAAAATTAAAGTAACTGATGAATTTGTATATTTTCAAGCTGATGACGAAGAAAAATATTATATCACTTCACCGAGTGTAAACATGAGTGAGGATGGATATTTACTAGATACTACAGTAATTGCACGATACAAAGGCGATCTTACTGAAATACCAGCAGAAAAAATTGATTTTGTAGACGTTTCCCCTCGTCAGGCAATCGGTATATCAGCAGCAATGATTCCATTCTTGCAAAATGATGATGCTTCTCGTGCTCTGATGGGTACTCACATGCAATGTCAGGCAGTACCGCTCGTACGACCTGCAGCAGCACTTGTTGGAACAGGCATGGAAACGAAAATCAGCTCTGCTCTAGGTCGAACTGTACAGGCGCCAGAAGATGGAACTGTAACCTATGTTGATGGAGAACGTGTAACTTTTAAAGGTAAATCAGGTAAAGAATATAAATATACATTGGAACGATTTCACAGAACAAACAAAGATGTATGTTTCGATCAACATCCAGCTGTTGAACCAGACCAAAAAATGAAAAAAGGTCAGATTTTAGTTGATGGACCTAGTTCTCAAGGTGGAAAGCTTGGATTGGGACAAAATCTTGTCATTGCCTATACATCCTTAAATGGACTTGGATATGAAGACGGATTTGTAGTTTCAGAAAGAGTAGTCAAAGAAGATTTATTAACGTCAATCGCCTGTGAAGAATTTGTAGCAGATCTTGTTGATACCAAACTTGGACCTGAAGAACTAACACGAGATATCCCAAATGTGCGTGAAGAAGTTCTTGCAAATCTTGACAAAGAAGGTATGGTTCTTATGGGTACAAATGTAAAAGGTGGAGATATTCTTGTTGGCAAAGTTGCACCAAAAGGTGAACGCGAACTTACAGCAGAAGAACGACTTCTCAGAGCTATCTTTGGAGAAAAGGCAAAAGATGTTAAAGATACATCACTTCGTATGCCATATGGCAAACGAGGGACTGTCGTCAAAGTTGAATCAATCGATTCAAAAAAAGATCCAAACGAACTCGAACCAAGTATCATGAAACGTATCATGGTAACAACAGCTCAACTGAGAAAAATTCAGGTGGGAGATAAATTAGCAGGAAGACATGGAAACAAAGGAGTCATTGCTCGGGTATTACCAGAACATGATATGCCTTACCTTGCAGATGGTACACCTGTTGATATTATCATATCACCATTATCTATTCTCGCAAGAATGAACCTCGGACAGTTGTTCGAAACATTACTTGGACTAATAGCTAAGAAAAATAATCAGCAGATATCAGTACCTGTTTTTGAAAAGATTAAAGAACAATTTATCTTTGATGAATTAGAAAAACTTGGATTACCTGCAGATGGTAAGGTTACTTTATATGATGGACAGTCGGGACAACCTTTTGAATGTCCAGTGCTAGTTGGAGTTGGATATATCTTGAAACTTATACACATGGTGGAAGATAAGTTCCATGCACGATCCGTTGGACCATATTCTCTTGTTACTCAACAACCACTTGGAGGAAAATCACAAATGGGAGGACAAAGATTTGGAGAAATGGAAGTCTGGGCACTTGAATCACATCGTGTTCCATATACTTTACAAGAAATACTTACTATTAAGAGTGATGACGTACGTGGACGCACCAAAGCCTTTGAAGCAATTATCAAGGGATTGGACATTCCTCAATCGAGTGTTCCAGAATCGTTTCATGTATTGTTGAAAGAATTAAATGCTCTTGGGTTATCAATTGACTTTATTAGCTAATCTATGGAAGATTTGCAAATGGTGGAATTTACCGGTCTTAAAATAAGATTAGCTTCTCCTGAAGACATATTAACATGGTCAAAAGGTGAAGTAACAAAACCAGAAACGATCAATTATCGTACGTTTCGTCCTGAAAAAGATGGACTATTTGATGAACGAATATTTGGCCCTACAAAAGATTACGAGTGTTATTGTGGCAAATATAAACGTATTCGATATCGTGGAATAGTTTGCGATCGTTGTGGAGTTGAAGTTACGTCATCTGTTGTCAGACGTGAACGCATGGGACACATCAAATTAGCAACTCCTATCGCTCATATCTGGTATTTCAAAGGATCATCATCTCCTTTAAGTATCATTCTTGATGTTCCACCTCAGGCGCTAGAAAGAATTATTTATTACGCATTATATCTCGTACGAGATGTTGACAAAGATAAACAAAAATCAGCATTAGAATCACTTGAAAAACTCAAAACTAAAGAAATTCAAGAAGAAGAAGAAGGTTATGAACAAAATAAGAAAAAAGTTCATACAGATTTTGAAGATCAGACAAAAAGTGTTGAAAAAAGAATTTTGAATGATGAACAACGAGAATTAACACTTCAAGAACTTGAGTTAAAAGAACGAGAAAATCTCAAACTCATGTCTGATAAATTCGTTGAATCAAAAGCTCAGCGAGTAGCGTTCTATGAACGAGTTATCAAAATCGTGAAGGCCGTAAAATACAACGATGTTCTTGAAGAAGATGACTATCTTTTCCTTCGAGAAAAAGGTGTTGAAGACTGTGTCAAAGTCGGCATGGGATCTGAAGTGTTGTATGATATTTTAAACACTTTTGATCTTCAAAAAGAATATACCAATACATTAGCAGAACTTAGTAAGGCTAAGGGAGAGCGTAGAAATAAATTATTAAAAAAAGCACGTGTTATTGAATCGTTCTTAAAAAGTAATATTAAACCAGTATGGATGTTACTCTCTGTTTTGCCTGTGATCCCACCAGATCTTCGTCCAGTTGTACAACTAGCAGGTGGTAAATTCGCAACATCAGACTTAAATGATTTATATCGTCGTGTAATCAATCGTAATATTCGTTTGAAACAACTTATCGATCTTGGAGCACCTGAAATAATATTACGAAACGAAAAACGTATGTTGCAGGAAGCTGTTGACTCTCTTCTCGATTTACAAAAATCAAGAGGTAGATCACGAGGACAAGGATCTTCTGCAAAAGTGCTAAAATCGCTTTCAGATATTCTTCGAGGCAAACAAGGACGATTCCGTCAGAATCTTCTTGGAAAAAGAGTTGATTATTCTGGACGATCTACAATCATAGTAGGTCCTGAATTACGAATCGATCAATGTGGTATCCCTAAAGAGATGGCACTTGAGCTTTTTAAACCACATTTATTACATGAAATAATAGTTCGAGGACTTGCACCAAATATAAAAAGTGCTAAAAATTTCCTTGAACGTAAAGAACCAGTAGTATATGACATTCTAGAAGAAATTACTAAACATCATCCAGTACTTCTGAATCGTGCACCAACGTTGCACAAGCTTTCAATTCTTGGATTCTATCCAGTTTTGACAGATTCATATGCAATCAAACTTCATCCTACTGTCTGTTCAGGATACAATGCAGACTTTGATGGAGACGCAATGGGAGTATTTTTACCATTGTCAAAGAATGCAATAAAAGAGGTGGAAGATCGCATGTTGCCTTATCACAATTTGTTAAAACCAGCAGACGGATCCCCAATCGTCATTCCAAATAAAGAAATGGCACTTGGAATCTATTATCTCACAACAATGGATAATAGTTATGCAAAAACACCAGATGAAAAATTGAGATTTTTCTCAAGCAAAGATGAAGCAATTACGTACTTTCACTTAAATAAAATTAGTTTAAGACAACCTATTTATGTCAAATTAAGTGAAGAAGCAGTAAAAACAACTGTAGGGCGCATCATATTCAATAATATTTTGCCTCTTGAACTACAGTATATCAATATTGAAGTTAAAGCAGCAGACATAAAAAGTCTTATCGTCAAAGCTATCAAATTATTTAATGATAATAAAATAGTTGGAGAACTTATTGATAGAATTAAGACGCTTGGATTCTGGTCGGCAACTATAGCAGGTGGACTATCAGTTTCAATATTTGACTGTGTCATCATTCCTGAAAAAAATGATGTGATTCACCAAACTGAAATAGAGATTAAAAAAATCGAACAGAATTATAACATGGGACTATTAACCCAAGATGAACGAAAACGTTACTCAAACAAATTATGGATTGAAACAACCGAGAAACTAGCAGATCAGACATGGAATGCTCTCGATGAAGAAAATCCAGTAAAAATAAGTATCAAATCAGGAGGACCACGTGCATCTCGAGAACAATTAAAACAACTTTCAGCAATGAAAGGACTCGTTGTTGATCCAATGGGAAAAATTATTGAAATTCCTACAAAATCAAATTATCGAGAAGGATTATCAATCTATGAGTACGTCATCTCAACAAGAGGAGCTCGTAAAGGACTTACTGATTCTGCTCTAAAAACAGCAGACGCAGGATACCTTACTCGTCGTCTTCATGATGTAGCTCATGATATGATTATTCGTGAAGAAGATTGTAGTACTGAAGCAGGACTTACCATTATCTCAACCGAAGAACGTGGAGAACGTATGAAAGATCGTATACGTGGACGTTTCTTAGCAAAAGATGTTGTAACAGATAAAAAGGAAGTTATTGTAAAATCTGGCGAATTACTTGATGATGATAAAGTAGCCTTGATTGAAGAAAACAAAATCGGAACTATTACTGTTAGATCACCACTCTATTGTAAATCAAAGATTGGTCTTTGCCAAAAATGTTATGGTAATGATCTTTCAACAGGTCGATTAGTAGACATAGGTGTGCCAGCAGGTGTACTTGCAGCCCAATCTATCGGAGAGCCTGGAACACAGCTTACAATGCGTGTTAGACACTTTGGAGGAATCGTTATCGCAGACGTAACTCAAGGTTTGCCACGTGTCGAAGAACTATTTGAAACAAGAACACCAAAAATAGTTTCACCTATCGCAGAAGTGGCAGGAAGAGCAACAGTAAAAGAAGATTCTGATAAAGATATTTACACAGTTGTTATCACACCAACATCAGGAGAAAATGCACAAGAACAAGAATTTATTATTCCTATGTCTCAGAAATTAAAGGTCAAAGATGGAGATCTTATAGCAGTTGGTACCGCACTTTCTGAAGGAAACTTAAATGTAAGCGATATCTTAGCAATCCGAGGTTTACGTGATGCTCAATTGTATCTATTAAATGAGATACAAAAAGTATACGAATCACAAGGTATTGCAATACATGATAAGCACTATGAAGTTCTTATTAGAAAAATGAGTGACAAAGTTATTATTGATGATGAAGGTGATACGTCCTTCATAAAAGATGAAGTTGTATCAAGAATCCGATTTGAGGAAGAAAATAAAAAAGTTCTTGCTCTCGGAGGTAAACCATCTGTCGGTAAGGTTTCAATTCTCGGAATCACACGAGCAGCAATCTATACAGACTCATGGTTATCAGCAGCATCATTCGAACAAACAACAGGTGTCTTATCATCGGCAGCTATCAAGGGTCAAGTTGACTACTTGCTAGGACTCAAAGAAAATGTTATAATAGGCCGACTGATACCTGTTAATAAAGAATTAATTGAACGTTATTACGCCAAATTTATAAGCAAATATGCCTACAATCAACCAGCTAATCAAACACAAACGAGCTAAACGTGTACCAAAATCACGTGCAGCAGCATTAAAGACAAGCTTTAATGCCGTTAAACGTCGTTATGTTAAGACAGAAAATCCTATGAAAAGAGGAGTCTGCACAGTCGTACGTACAATGACACCAAAAAAACCAAACTCAGCTTTGCGAAAAGTTGCTCGTGTAAGATTATCAAATAAAATGGAGATTACAGCATATATTCAAGGCATTGGTCATAACTTAGCAGAGCACTCTATCGTACTTATACGTGGTGGTCGTGTAAAAGATTTGCCGGGTGTAAAGTATCATATAGTTCGTGGTAAGTTTGACACAGCGGGAGTTGCAAATCGAACCACTTCACGTTCAAAATACGGAAGTAAAAAAGAGGTAAAAAAAGCAACCTAATTAGTAATTTTTAATTTAAAATGCCTAGACATCAATATAAAAGACAGCCAGTATTAGTAGATCCGTTACATGCAAGTTTTGAGATTGCAAAACTCATTAACTACACAATGCAAGATGGGAAAAAAGATACTGCTAAAAAAATTATCTACGAAATGATGGATGATTTTAAGAATCAAGGAGAAGATCCATTAAAACTTATTCATAAAGCTATTTCAAATGTAGCTCCTTCTGTAGAAGTAAAACCAAGACGTTTAGGTGGAGCATCCTACCTTGTTCCTACTGAAGTACGCAAAGATCGCAAACTATATCTTGCTTTAACATGGATTCTTGATGCTGCTCGTGCAAAATCAAATAAAGAATTTAGATCTTTTAAAGCAAAATTAAGTTCTGAAATAATTGATGCTTCTAAAAGTCAAGGTCAAGCTATGACAAAAAAAGCTCAAGCAGAAAAATTAGCAGAAGCTAACAAAGCATTTTCTCACTTAAAGTGGTAAAATAGCTATAAGCTTTTTAGCTGATTAGTTGTTTAGTTCCTAAATCCAATAGTTTTTTAGCATCCTAAACAGTTAGACAGCTAATTGTTTGTCTATAATTTAGAATTTGTTTATTTCATATGGCTCAAAATATAATCACAAAAAATCGTGTAGTAACAAGCGACAAGATTCGTAATATCGGAGTTATTGCGCATATTGATTCTGGGAAAACAACAACAACAGAACGTATTCTATTTTATACAGGAAGATCCTATAAAATCGGAGATATTGATGACGGAAATACACAGATGGACTGGATGCCACAGGAACGAGAAAGAGGAATAACAATCGTATCAGCAGCAACAACAACGTTCTGGGGTGATGTTCGCTTGAACATTATCGATACTCCTGGACACGTAGACTTTACTGCAGAAGTAGAACGTTCACTTCGTGTACTTGATGGAGGAATTGTTGTATTTGACGCAGAAGAAGGCGTACAAAGTCAATCAGAAACAGTTTGGCGTCAAGCAGATAAATATAAAGTACCTCGTGTATGTTTCATCAACAAAATGGATAAACTCGGTGCTGATTTTGAAGCAACTGTTGGAGAAATCAAAGATAGACTTGGATCACATCCAGTTGTCATGGGATACCCTCTTGGAAAAGAACACGATTTTATTGGCGTTATTGATTTGATGGAGATGAAAGCCTTAATATGGGACAAAGATCCACAAGGAACACAATACACAACTACAGATATTCCAGAAGAATATAAAGAAAAAGCTCAAGAATATCGAGCAAAAATGATCGAACAAATTTCTGAAACTGATGATGTATTACTTTCAAAATATCTAAATGGTGAAGAAACATCTAATAAAGAATTAAAAAAAGCACTTCGAAAAGCAACTATCGCATATAAACTGGTACCAATATATTGTGGAAGTTCTCTACGAAATAAAGGTGTTCAACCAGTACTTGATGCTGTTGTAGATTATCTACCTTCTCCTCATGATCTTGCAGAAGTTAGAGGAGTACATCCAAAAACTAATGAGGAAGAAATTCGAAAACTTGATTCTAATGAGCGATTTTCAGCATTATCATTCAAAATTCAACTTGATCCACACGTAGGAAAGTTGACATATACACGAATTTATTCCGGTACACTTGAATCTGGATCATATATCTATGATGTAAATAAAGGAAAAAGAGAACGTGTAAGTCGACTTCTCTTAATGCATGCAAATCAACGAGAAGAAATTGATAAAGCATATGCAGGAGAAATAGTTGCACTTGTTGGACCAAAAGAAGCAAAAACTGGAGACACACTTGCAACGGAAGAAAGTCCAATATTACTCGAACAAATCACATTTCCAGATCCTGTTATCTCTCTTGCAATTGAACCAAAAACAAAAGCAGATCAAGAAAAATTATCTCTTACACTTCAGAGACTTTCTGAAGAGGATCCAACATTTAGAGTAAAAGTAAATCACGAAACAAATCAGACAATTATGTCAGGAATGGGAGAACTTCATCTTGAGATTCTTGTCGATCGTATGAGAACAGAGATGGGTATGGATGTTACAGTTGGAAAACCACAAGTCGCATACAAAGAAACAATTCTCAAACTCGCTGAAGGAGAAGGAAAATACATCAAACAAACAGGTGGACATGGTCAATATGGTCATGCAATCATCAAAGTCGAACCTCTTGCACGTGGTGAAGGATTTAAATATGTAAATAAAGTTAGAGGAGGAGCAATTCCAAATGAATTTATTTCTTCTATCGAAAAAGGTGTTATAGAAGCTATGGATAAAGGAGTTCTTCTTGGATATCCAATGGTAGACATACAAGTAACCGTGTTTGATGGAAGTTTCCATGATGTTGATTCTTCTGATATAGCATTTAAAATTGCAGGCTCAATGGCGTTTCAAGATGGTGTAAAGAACGCAGGTATGATACTTCTTGAACCAATCATGAAGCTTGAAGTCACAGTTCCCGATGATTTTATGGGAACTGTCATTGGAGATATTTCAAGTAAACGAGGAAAAATTCTCGGTACTGAAAAACGAGGACGTGCTACAGTGATTAAAGCCTATGCACCACTCGCTGAACTTTCTGGATATGTAACTATCTTGCGTTCATTAACAGAAGGTCGTGGTATTTCATATATGGAACCTTCTCATTATGAAGAAGTTCCACAAAACGTCTTGAAAAATCTTCAAGAAAAATAAATTTGACCTATATTAAATCAGAAATCCCCCTCTGGGGGATTTCTGGTATTATATCGTTATGAATATCCTCATAATATCAGATTTGCACTTATCACGACATTTTGACTCTCGAAAGTTTAATCTACTCAAAAAACTTATTGGTTCTGTTGATCATGTAATTATTAACGGCGATTTTTGGGAAGGTTATGAGATTACATTTGAAGAATTTTTAAAAACAAATTGGAAACAATTATTTCCACTTCTAAAAAGTAAAAAGACCGTATACATATATGGCAATCATGATCCTGAGGATATGGAAGATAATCGGGTTGAACTTTTTTCCGACATTCAAACTCGCGCATATACATTAAAAGTTGGCGAAAAAGAGTTGGTTTTTGAACATGGAAATAGATTGTGTCCCCTACTCGATGAACGATTTGTTTGGGATTTTTTACCCGAGAAAGGTCAAAAAATTGCGCACGATTTAGCCGATAGCATACAACATATTTTAACCCGATGTGGTGAACCTGTTGTAAAATTTTTTTTCAAACGATTGAATAAACGTATTATTAAGAAGGCCACTCATGAACTGAAGCCAAATCAAATACTTGTTTGTGGTCATACCCATTGCTCTCAATTTACTCCTGAAGACAACTTTATAAACACAGGATTTTTTAACTTTGGTTATGCGCAATATCTTATTATTGAAGGTGAAAAACTCATCCCCAAAAACGAACGGTATTAAATATGAGAGAGTGGACAATGTTCATGATCGTGTTTTTTTGCAGAACAATAAATTCTTCCATATAACACTAATAGAAAACTAAACTTCATCCATTCTTCTTTAGGAAGTAACTTCATCAAATCTTGTTCTATTTTTTCCGGATCATCGTTTTTTGTCAGCCCTAATAACTTTGACAACCGTCGAACATGCGTATCAACTGCAATCCCAGTGATTAGTCCATACGTATAATGGAGAACAATATTACCCGTTTTCCGTGCCACTCCATGAAACTTGAGAATTTCCTCCATTGAATTTGGGATAACTCCTCCATATGTATACAATAACAATCGAGCAGATGCCAGTATATTTTTTGTTTTATTTTTATAAAATCCCGTCGATTTTATATCTTGCTCAAATTCTTCGGGTTTTGCATTAACATAGTCCTCAAGTTTTGTATACTTTTTAAATAATTTTTCAGTGACTATGTTTACCATTTTATCCGTACATTGAGCGGATAAAATAACTGCAACCATGCACTCCCATGGATTTGAAAAATTAAGAGCAGGTTTGGGATTGGGAAAAAGTTTTTTTAATTCTGCAAGTATTGTAAGTACACGTTCTTTCAATATTTCATTATTTTGACTCATATCATGATATGGTAGCATATATGGACCATACTTCAAGTTGGAATGATATTTAGATGATATAATATTTTACAAGCGTATGTTACGATTTCGTACAATATATTAATGAAAATATCACAAATACTTGACAAAATAGACGAAAAGCAATTATTTATTCCTGCATTTCAGCGTGAATATGTGTGGAGTCGAGACAATGCTAAAAAGTTAATTGGTTCTTTAATTCGAGAATATCCAACAGGAAGTATGCTTTTATGGGAGACAAATACTCCTCCAGAATTAAAAGGAGGACACCAATACGATCCAAGACAAGGATCTGTCAAAATAATTCTTGATGGACAACAACGCATTACAACATTGTATTTATTAATACGAAATAAAATTCCACCTTATTATAAAGAAAGTGAAATACTTAAGGACCCCCGTGGTCTCTATGTTGATATATCAAAGTTGCGACTGGAATATTACAAGGACACTATCATGAGCAAGAACCCTTACTGGATAAATGTTACAGATATCTTGCAACGAACAGTTAGAGAAAGAGATATTATTCGTAATATTGTTGATTCAGGAAAAACTCTTTCAAGAAACGAAGAAGATAAGATCTCTGATAATTTTAGAGCTATAGAAAGTATTCCTGATAAAGAATTTATCGAACAACATATACCAGTAAAAGCAAGTCTCAAAGAAGCTATCGATATTTTTTATATTGTTAATGCTAGTGGAGTAAATTTGACAGAAGCCGAACTCGCTCTTGCTCAAATCTCTGGTTATTGGCCACAAGCAAGAGAGACGTTTAAAAAGAAACTTGAAGAACTTAAAAATAATGGTTTTATTTTTAAGCTAGATTTTATTGTTTATTGTCTTTTAGGAATAATTTATTCTGTTGGATCAGATATGACACGGTTACATGATCCACTTAATTGTCAAAATATTAAAGATACTTGGCTAAAACTTGAATCTCATGTTTTAGATTATGTAGTAAATTTGTTAAGATCAAAAGCATTTATCGATCATTCTGACGAAATCAATTCTATTTACGCTCTTGTACCGATAATAGTATTTGTTTATAAAAAGGAAAAAAACAGCCTTACAGATCAAGAAATAAAAAAAATCATAAAATGGTTGTATTACACTCAGATTAGACAAAGATATGTGAGTCAATTACCTCAAAAATTAGACAAAGACATAAGTATTGTGACTAGATCTACCAATCCATTTGATGAACTCCTCCAGATTATAAAATTAGAGCGACCACTTGAAATTTCACCGGATGAATTTGAAGGTGTAGACATCCGTAATGCACTTTTTAGCTTAATGCGCTGGTACTTTAAAAGTAAAAATGCAATTTGCTTTACAACTGGAATAGGTATTCGTCAAAACATGGGCAAAAAATATTCATTGGAATGGGATCATATATTCCCCTATTCCATACTTAAAGAAGCCGGATATAATCTTAATAATAGATATAAATATGCATTAGCTCAAGAAATTACTAATAGGGTAATTCTTACTCAAATAGCAAACAGAAGAAAAAGCAATAAATTGCCAGAAGAATACCTAAAAGATGTTTCAGTTCGATTTCCAACTGCTCTGGCTTTGCAAGTAATACCCGCGAATCAGGAATTGTGGAAAATTGACAACTATGAAGCATTTTTAAAAACTCGTAGAATCATGCTTGCTAACGAGCTAAACAATTTTCTTACAAATATAACGGTAACTGAACAATCATATGAAGAGGTCCCCATAGAAGAAATAATCGTCGAAGGTGAAAGCTCTGAAATGGAATTTAAATCATCTTTAAGATGGAATTATAAGGAACAAAAAGTTGATAAAGCTCTCGAACAAGTAATCATGAAATCTGTTGCTGGATTTAATAATTGTGAAGGTGGAATGATATTGATTGGCGTTGATGATCAAGGAGAAGCATTGGGATTAGATAATGATTATCGTGAACTAAATGGTACAAAAGATGAATTTGAACTTCATCTGCGTAATTTATTAAACTCAAGTTTTGGAAATGTATTTAGTATTCGACATGTAGAAGTTACTTTTCCTGAGATAAACTCGCGACAAATATGTAAGATAGTTGTGAAAAAAGGAGTTCAACCTAAATATATTGAGGCTACTGATAAAATGGGGCAAAAAACAAAGAAATTTTATGTGAGAAGTGGAAACTCAACAATTGAATTAAAAATTGATGAAGTTGCAGATTATATTAATATGAGATTTAACAATGATCTAAAAAAAACAGGAGAATCAAGTTAAATCCTGTCATACTAGGAATTTTTGCACCTATTTTGCAATTTCAGATTATTCATATAATGAACAATAGCTCGAAATATATTCTTTATGCACAACAGTTGTTTACTAAGGGCTGGGAAGTAAGCATCCTTCTCATGCTTGTTTTTATGGAAAAACAACACCTCATTTCTCTACACGAACTGGGAATACTGAGTACTACTATTGCAGTAATTCAAATCCTATCTACATTCTTTGCTAGTCATGTCATCATTCGAATCGGTTCAAAAAAGGCATTAGCACTCTCAATAATCTCTTATTTAATTGCATGGACTATCTTAAGTATTAGTTCTCAATTTTTTATGTTGTTTTTTGCATATGTGTTTGGTGGAGTAGGATCTGGAATGTTAGAGACAATTGGAATTTCCTCTGTTGCAAAATCTTTGAATAAAGGAAAACGTGCATCTGGTATTGGAAATTTGAGCTCTATGGGTGATATAGGAAGAATAGTTTTAACCGGACTTACGTCAACATTCGCAGTTGTATTAGGAATCTCAATCACAGCAAGACTATACGGTCTATTAGTTTTGATAGGACTAACACTCTTTATAATTCTTTTTAAAGAAATATCTGTCTCAAAAAAAGATACTTCAATTACACTTTTTCACACATCATCATATATTAAGAACTCAAACTTTATGTTTGTTGTATTTGCTGGTATATTAGATTCGTTTGCAAGCTCATCTCTGTATATCTTTATTCCGTTATTATTGATTCAAAAAGGAATCAATATTAATACATCAGGATTTCTTACCGCTCTTCTGTTTGGAGGATACATGAGTGGTCGAGTATTTTTAGGAAAATTATCCGATACATTTTCTCCTCAGAAAGTTCTTATTTTTGCCGAAATTGGAATGGCACTCTTAATTGTATTTTTTATGTTTACGAATAATGTATATGTAATTTGTTGTGTTATGTTTCTCCTTGGTGTTTTTACAAGAGGAACTTCTCCAGTACTAAAAGCACTTGCAGTAGACTCTTTACACCATAACCAGAGTATTGAAAAGGGAGTTGGGTTATATCAATTTAGTGGAAGAGTAAGTACTGCACTGAGCCGATCTGTATTTGGATATAGCGCTGGGACATTTGGAATTATGAGCGTGTTTATTATCTCGTCTCTCGTAGCTGTAAGCACCATTGTTCCTATCAAACTTATCAGACACAACGAGAAGTAATCCTGAATTATATATTTCACGTATTAGATCAATCATCTGTGTTGATTCGAATTGTGTGCGGAATTGTATTTTGACAGTATTACCAAAGAATGTTTTAGCATGTTTTATTTTTTGTTTTTCCTCATTTCGCAACTGATCATTCTCAATATTTTTTGTTTCAACAATAAAAAAGAGCTTCTTTTCTCCATCTTCAAAATGTATGACATATGCAAAATCAGGTGAATAACTTTTTCCACCCACAAAATGAAATAAATATGAAAGAACTCAACATTAGTGATGCTAATATTCTTAGAATATTATTGTCTGAATAAGTTCTTTTCATATTGTTTTAGTTATTACTGACTAAATTTATGTTTTTTGTTTCTGCTTTATTTTAAGAATTTCTTTTTCAAACGCATCACGTCGAATATTTTGTTCCTTAACATACTGCTCATATTCTTTATCCATTTAAATACATTTATCTTTGTTGATGAACAAGATCTTTTGGATAATATTCGTTATCTCGGAATATGCTGTCATCCAACCCTTTGATCTTTACAATAGCTGCTGTTTCAAAAGACCAATATCCAGAATAACCCTTACCATCTCCTTTATGACTATTGTACCAACCCGCATCTTTATGAAGCTGATACCATTCTTTTTCTAAATAGTGTTTGATTACTTTTTGTGCAACTTCTTTATCAGACTCAAAAATTGCTTTCCGAAGTGAGGCATATATGGGATTTGGAATATTGTATGATTCTTTTTCAAATACTTTTCTACTTGGTATTTTTGCTTTTATGATGGTCTCATATACGAGGTTTTGTATCTTATCTCTATCAATGATATCTACAATGCATTGAAAATCAGTAGTTGTTATATTTAGAAGATATCCCAATCCAAGCATTGCAAGTATTGAGTCATTAGCATCCATGTAATACGTATCATATATTTGTAGCCCTTCCTTTGTGTCCATTCTAAATTTCTTGGTTCCATTTGCCCACACTTCTGGCATTAGTTCAAGTGCTTGCGTATATTCAGGAACCATATCAATTATAGGGTACCCAGCTGAGTATAATGCGTTCATTGTATCTAGATGATCATAAAAAAAGCCTTGTTTTAGAAATACAATTCTATCTGATTTTATTTTACCATCCTTTATCCATCCCTGTGCTGTTGTATAAGCTGTTCTTATACGACCAATAAGCTCAATAAAGTGATCTGGGTTTTGAAATAATTCATCTCTTGTGATCATGGGTTAAAAATACTTATAACTTTTGCTTGACTATCAAGAACTTTGTATACAACAGTTCCATCTGGAGATACTTCTGAAAGAATTCGCTTATAACTACTATTTTGAATTTGTTTTTCTATTAACCTATCTCCTCCTACAGCATCAAGAAGTCTATTTTTACTATTAATCCATGCATCAGTCATTTGTGCTGGTAATCCAGTAGCAGGATTCGCAGAATTGAGTCCTCCAGTTCCGTGATATTTTGACTCAACAATAAAGAACTCATCTCCCTTTTTAAATACTCCATCTATGCCCTGATGAATGCCATTTTGAAGGTTGTTAATACGAGAATGTAATGGGGCATATCCTTTTAGAGTTAGATCCATATCTGTTGCCATTTCACCAAAGTTTCCTTTTTCTAAATTAGACATGCTTTCAACAGCACCTTTAGATGCTGCTATTATCTTCATTTGCGTAGTGAAAATTTCATCTATAAGTGCAGGATTTTTTGCTATATACCCTAACCCTTG
>JBAXPW010000027.1:0-17557 GCA_037132015.1 Candidatus Roizmanbacteria bacterium | reverse complement strand
GTCATGCCCGAGTAGTCGGGCATCCAGACTAAACTTTCCTATTCTGTCTTAATCACCTTAATAATATTTTTCATTACTTCTTTTACCTCATCATCCAACACTCTCATTTCCTCTAAAATCTCTTTTGGTTCTCTTAGATGCACTTCTTCTTTTTGTATTGGATTTTTGACAGAGAGATCATACGTTGTTTCATCGATTGTAGAACGATCTATAGTCCATGAATTTGCTGAGTTGGCACTTGTTTTTTGAAGTTCAACAAATTCAGCAAGATCTTTTTCATTCAGAGGATTTGTCTTGCCAAGATTTCTTTCAAGATTGAGTTGATAATACCAAATCTTTTTTGTAGAAACACCTTTCTCAAAAAATAACACAACTGTCTTAACGCCAGCTCCCGTAAACGTGCCACTTGGGAGATCAAGTATCGCATATAGATTGCTACTTTCTAGTAAATGACGACGTAAGGAGATTGAGGCATTATCTGTATTTGATAAAAATGTATTTTTGATCACGATACCTGCTCTTCCTCTTGCTTTGAGACTTTTTATAAAATGTTGTAAAAATAAAAAGGCAGTTTCACTTGTTTTGATTGAGAAGTTTTCTTGTACTTCACTTCGTTCTTTTCCACCAAAAGGAGGATTTGCAAGAATGATGTTATATCGATCCTTTTCTTCTATATCATTGATATTTTCAGAGAGAGTATTCGTATGAATGATATTTGGAGTCTCTATGCCATGTAGAATCATATTCATGATGCCAATGATATATGCGAGAGACTTTTTTTCTTTACCATAAAACGTACGTTTTTGAAGTAACTCCATATCAGATGTGGTGAGGACCTTGCTTTCTTTGAGATATTCATATGCCTCCACTAAAAATCCTGCTGATCCTACAGCGCCATCATAGATCGTATCACCTATATGAGGATCAACAACCTTGATAATTGTTTTGATGAGCGGTCGAGGAGTGTAGTATTCGCCACCATTGCGACCTGCGTTACCCATGTTCTTAATCTTTCCTTCATAGAGATGAGATAGTTCATGCTTCTCAACATGTGAACGAAAACGCATCGTATCAATAATGTCTAAGACTCCACGGAGATTATATCCACTCTGCATTTTATTTTTTATCTCTGAAAATATCTCACCAATTTTATATTGAATAGTATCAGGGCTCACATCCTTTGATTTAAATTTACGAAGATAAGGAAATAATTTGCCATCTACAAATGTGGTAAGGTCATCACCAGTCAGCGCTTTATTATGATCGAGTTTTCCTTCATTTGTCTTTGGAGAAGCCCATACTTCCCATCTATATTCAGGTGCAAGGATATTTTCATACGTACGACCTGCAAGTTCTGCTTCTGTTTTTTTGTCTTTTTCTAGATCATCAAGATATTTCAAAAATAATACCCATGATGTTTGCTCAACATAGTCAAGTTCACTTGAAGAACCTGCATCTTTCCATAAAAGATCATCAATATTCTTAAACGCTTGTTCAAACATATGATTAAAATAATTTAATTTGGTCATCTGGTGGTTTTTGTTTTTCTACAGTTTCTTTTTTATGTGATTCATTCGAAGTTTTTTTAGCGTGAACTTTTTCATTAAAAAAACGTGCGAGGAGTGATTTCATGTTGTATTCTTCTAGTTTTGGCTTAAGTTCGGGACGATATGATTGAAATGTTGTATTTGCAATATCTAAATCAAGAGGCACATCTGTTAATATTGTTGCAAGGGTCTGAGAGAGTGTAACATTTTCTTTTTGATCTTGTAAAATTCCTTTTACTTTTTCTGATTTTATCTCATCGAGATGAGCATACATTTCATCAATAGAACCGAATTGTGATAATAAATTTATAGCCGTTTTTGGTCCAATACCTTTTGCTCCCATGTAATTATCCGAAGGATCACCAATGAGCCCTTTTAAGTCGGGAATTTTTTCTGGAAGAACTCCCATTTTTTCTTCAACATCAGTTGGTGTATATACTTTGACCTGTGATATACCGACAGTGGGAGAAATAACAGATACATTTATATCTACAAGTTGAAGGATATCTTTATCTGATGAGAGAATGTATACTCGATCAAACTGAGATTTATATGTATGAGCAAGAGTGCCTATTACATCATCAGCTTCGTACCCCGGTTGTGATATACATGTAATTCCACCAAGTGTTAATAATTCTTTGATTGGCGCAATTTGTACAATAAAATCTTTTGGTGTTTCGGGTCGTTGTGATTGATATGTTGTGAGGAGTTTTTTTCTGAATGTTGGTGTTGGTGTATCCATGCAGAATAGTACATGATCTGTATTGAAGTCTTGAGTTACTTTATGCACCATTGTGAGAGTGCCATAGATTGCGTTTGTTGGGATACCTGCCTTTGTCATAAAAGCGGGTAGAGCAAAAAATGCTCGATACATTATTCCACTTCCGTCGATGAGAAGTAGTGTTTTCATAGAATATTAAATGAGATCGTACAGCTGATAGTTTGAGTGGAAATTATTGAAATATATTAGAGCTGAAAGACCCTATATATTTGATCAATGAGGGTGTTTCTATAGACCACATCCCTTATAATCGCATATATCCATGTTCTTTCAGATGATAATCTGTCATTCAAAATATCATTTCAAAATTAGTTTGCTTAAACTTTTGCTGATCTTTCTTCTGCTCCTGGTTGCGTTTTGATCGCTCCAGTAAGTTTTTCAAATTCTTCTTGATCAAGATTTTCTTTGACCAACAATTCAGTTGCTACTGCATCAAGTTCAGATTCTTTTTCTTTGAGTACTTGTTTTGCTTTTTCATATGATTTCATGATAATTTGTTTGACTTCAAAATCTATCTTGGACATACTTTCTTGTGAGATGGTGTTTTGTTCATAATAGGAACGACCCCACTCAGTAATGTCAGAGTTAGGACCAAAGTTGATAGGACCAAGATCACTCATACCATATTCGATGACCATTGCGCGAGCAATACTCGTTGCTTGATCAAAATCATTTGATGCTCCAGTTGTAACTTCGTTAAATTTGAGATCTTCTGCAGCTCGTCCGCCCATCATAGATGCTATACGATCGAGTAACTGTGCTTTTGTGACATGTAATCTATCTTTTGCTGGAGGTATCAATGTATATCCAAGTGCCATTCCACGTGAAACTATTGAGATACGATGTACTGGATCTGAGTGTGGTAAAAAGTGTGAAACGATTGCATGTCCAGCTTCATGATATGCAGTAAGTTTGCGATCGTACTCTGTTTGTAATCTCTTTTTTTCAGGTCCGAGTTTTACTTTTGTTGCTGCTTCTTCAAGATCATTCATATTTATTCTATCTCGGTCATGTCGAGCCGCATATATTGCTGCTTCGTTCAACATGTTCTCAAGATCTGCTCCTGAATATCCAACGGTTCGTTTTGCTATTTTATCCCAATCAACATCTTCTGTGAATGGTTTATTTTTTCCATGAATAAGCATGATTGATTTTCTTCCTTCAACATCGGGATAATCTACAATGACGCGTCTATCAAAACGTCCAGGACGTAAAAGTGCGGTGTCTAATAAATCACCACGATTTGTTGCTGCCATCACAATTACTTGTTCATTTGGTGTGAAACCATCCATCTCAACAAGAATTTGATTGAGTGTTTGCTCTCGTTCGTCGTGTGAAGACATCACTCCTGTTGCACGTGCTCTACCAATCGCATCAATCTCATCTATAAAGATAATTGATGGAGCGTTCTTTTTAGCATTTGCAAACAAATCACGTACACGTGCTGCGCCAATTCCAACTAACATTTCCATAAATTCTGAGCCAGCAATTGAGAAAAATGGCACGTTTGCTTCTCCTGCTACAGCTTTTGCAAGTAGTGTTTTTCCAGATCCAGCAGGTCCAATAAGAATGACGCCTTTTGGAGTTCGTGCACCAACTTTTTTATATTTATCATTATTTTTCAGGAAGTCTACTATTTCTTCAAGTTCTTTTTTTGCTTCATCTACTCCAGCAACATCAGCAAAAGTAATCTTTGATGTATTCTTGTTAAAGCGCTTCATACGAGCTTGTCCGAAGGAAAACATATTGTCTTGAGCACCTTTTGCTTGTCTGAAAATAAAAACAAAAAATGCAACCATAAGGACTGTTGGAATAAGATTTGCAAGAATATTCATCCATGCTGCTGATCCTTGTGTATCACGCACGCTGAGATTTAATTTAGAAATATCGATGTTTGAATCAGATAGAATTTTTGTGAAGCTATCTTTATCTTCTTTTATGGTTGATACTTTGCTACCATTTTTATATTGCACTAATACTCGGTTGTCTACAACCTCTACTTTATCAACCTTATTATTTTTTATATCAGCAATTATTTGGTTGAGAGGTTTATCAGGAAGAGCCTTTTTTATTTCTCCAGATAAATTTGTGAATAAAAAGAAGCCAAATAAGGATATGAAAATGATAATGAATACTGTCTTTACATTAAGATCAAATCGAAATTCAGAAATCTTATTTTTTTCTGATGATTTGTTTTCAACTTGATTTTCGGTTTTTTGTGGGGTTGATTTTTTTTGTGTCATAGGTATCATTGTATCAAATGTTTGGTAAAATACATCATAAAATAATTTAAATTTATGAAACTATTACTACAATCTGAAAATTCATTACAAGAAATTGTAAAAATGCTTGAGGCAGGGGAGCTTGTTATTATACCTAGCGACACTGTATATGGACTTATTGCTGATGCGACAAATAAAGGAGCTATTGAAAAGCTCTATCGATTTAAGGAGCGAGTAGCAGGGAAACCAGTATCTGTATTTGTAGATAGTTTTGAGATGTTAGAACAACACGTGCTAATAAATCGATCTCAGGGTGAATTGCTCCGTCGACTTCTTCCCGGACCATATACTGTGGTATTGCCTTCAAAACATAATCTTGTAAAAGATATTGAATCGGAATCTGGTACGCTCGGTATTCGGATACCAAAATATCCATTGATCCATGAAATTGTTTCTACTTTGGGAAAGCCAGTAACTGCGACATCAGCAAACAAGGCAGGATCCCCACCCCATCATAGTTTTTCTAGTTTAATGAATCATATTTCAAAGAAAAATCAAGAACTGATATCATTGGCGATTGATGCGGGGAATTTGCCACATAATAGACCTTCAACAGTGCTTGATCTTACCGAACCTGATGTAAAAATATTGAGAAAGGGAGATGAGGATTTTACACAAAAAAAATCATACGTTTCAAAATATGCAAAAGATACAAGAGATTGTGCAAAAATAATTTATTTAGATATTTTTCCATCTCTTCCAAAAGATAAGGCATTAGTTTTCATTCTTGAGGGTGATCTGGGAGCAGGAAAAACAGAGTTTACAAAAGGCATAGGTGAATTGTTTAGCATAAATAATATCGTATCTCCTACATTTACCATATACTATGAATATACGATCCCTTCTCATGAACGGTTTACTACACTTATTCATGCTGATTTATATAACATACGCGAAGAAAATGAATTTGAACCTTTGGGATTTGATAGATTACTCAAGCCAAATTCGATATGGTGTATAGAATGGGGTGAAAAATCAGGTGCATTAAAATCGTTATTTGAAAAAAAATCTCTTACTGTTTATATAACTATTCGATATATAACAGAAACGGAACGTGAATTTGTGGTTCAATGGTAATACTACTCCCTGATTGATATAATCACTGGTATGTCGACATGGTCAAAACTATAAACCTGTGGATTGTCCCAGAAGGATGGAGTATTATACTTTCAGCCTTTGGCGGGATAAATAACATACAGATTGATATTTATATGAAAATACTTGCAATAGATACATCAGCAGATGAAACATCCGCATCCGTTACCGAAGGAAGACGAGTACTTTCGAGTGTATTATATTCTCAGATTGAGATGCATAATCAATGGGGAGGTATAGTGCCATCGCTAGCTAAACGAAATCATATTGAGCGAATTGATGGTATTATCGCAAAGGCATTAAAAAGGGCACAATTATCTTTTAGTGATATTGATGCATTTGCCGTGACATATGGCCCCGGACTTGCAATGGGACTTGAGGTGGGTGTAACAAAAGCAAAAGAACTTTCAAATTTACATAACAAACCACTTATTGCAGTGAATCATCTCGCAGGACATATATATTCTGTATTTGTTCAAAATAAAATGGGTAACCCTGTGAGACCTATTGAGTACCCTTATCTTGGGTTAATAGTGTCGGGTGGGAATACAATATTATTGATATTAAAGAGTGATCTAGAGTTTGAGATTCTTGGAGAAACACTTGATGATGCTTCAGGAGAAGCTCTCGACAAGGCAGCACGACTTATGGGGTTGGGGTATCCGGGAGGAATGGCAATTGAACGACTTGCGGAAGAGGTAAAAAATGAAGATAAATATAAATTTCCAAGACCTCTCTGGAAAGAAAAAAAAATTGTGTTTTCATTTTCTGGATTAAAAACTGCGTTTCTCTATTTTTATCGCAAATTATCTCCAGAAGAACAAATAAATTCAATTGCACATTTATCTAGTTCATATCAAGAAGCAGTTTTTGATTGTATCATTCAAAAAACTGGATTTGCCATACAACAAACAGGTATTACAAAACTCGTAGTTGGAGGTGGTGTTATAGCGAATAAGCATCTTAGAAACAAGTTGCGAAGACTTATGAAGTCTCATAACGGAACTGTGTACTTTCCTCCTTTCAAATATTTGACAGGAGACAATGCAGGGATGATAGGAGTGGTGGCAGGATTAAAGGCTCAAAAAAAAGAATTTGTTGCAAACATAGAATCACTTGAACGTGTTCCGCGACTTGGTTTGTGAAAATCACAATTTTTATATTCTAATCTGCTAAAATAAAGGAAATAAATTATGTTACATATCAAACACTTATCAGTCAATGTTGCTGAGAAACAAATCCTTAATAATATTAACTTTGAATTTAATTCAGGGGAAATTTATGCAATCATGGGGCCAAATGGTTCCGGAAAATCAACATTGGCATATTCAATTATGGGTCATTCTGGGTATGTGATTAATAAAGACTCTTCAATTCAATTGAATGGCGAAGAGTTGGTTGAAATGGAAGCACATGAACGCTCAGAAAAGGGTATATTTTTGTCATTTCAATCTCCATTGTCATTAGCGGGTGTAAAAGTAAATCAACTGTTGCAGATTGCTCTTCATGGAAAAAAGGATGCACTTACGATATACAAAGAAGTTCAGACCTATTCAAAAGAACTTAAAATAAAAGAAGAATTATTATCACGTTCATTAAACGAAGGTGCATCTGGTGGTGAGAAGAAAAAACTTGAGGTATTACAATCTGCCATTCTTGATAAAGAAGTGCTTATATTTGATGAAGTTGATACGGGAGTTGATATTGATGCTTTGAAGACAATCTCTGAGTTTATTGTAAAACATAAACAGAATAAAATTATTATATTAATAACCCATTACAATCGTATATTGCGTTATTTGAGACCAAATAAAGTGTTGGTCATTGCAAAAGGAGAGCTCAAGAAGGTAGGAGACTATACACTTGCGGAGGAAATCGAAAAGAATGGATATGATGGACTAATAAATAATTAAGAAAGAAAAATAGATTCACATGAACTTTCAGTATCGTGCAAATTTTATCGTGAGGGTTGTTACAATAAATTGTATAGGGATATGAATCAACAGCATAATAAAGATGATCTCGATTTTGACTATAAATATGGATTTTCCATGAAGGAGAACTATGAATTTAAGGCAGAAAAAGGTTTGAACGAAGAGATTGTTAAAAAAATATCATCAATGAAAAATGAACCTGCATGGATGACTGAGTTGCGACTTAAAGCTTATCGAATTTTTATGGATAAAAAAATGCCATCATGGGGACCTTCACTTGAAAAAATAAATTTTGATGACTTTTATTATTATATTAAACCTACAAAAACTCAGGCTGAGACATGGGAGGAACTTCCACAAGAGATAAAAGAGACCTATGACAAAATAGGGATTCCTGAAGCAGAAAAAAAATATCTTATGGGTGTGAGTGCTCAATATGAAAGTGAAGTTGTGTATGAAAGTGTTAATAAAAAATTAAATGCACTTGGAGTCATTTTTTGTGATATGGATACTGCAGTTAAAAAATATCCTGATATAGTAAAACAATATTTTGGTTCGCTTATTCCAGCACATGACAATAAATTTTCTGCACTTAATTCTGCAACATGGTCGGGAGGATCATTTGTGTATGTACCAAAAGGTGTTAAGGTAGATCTTCCCCTTCAAGCATACTTTAGAATAAATGCAGAAAAATTTGGACAATTTGAACGAACTATTATTATTGCAGAGCCAAATAGTGAAGTGCACTATATTGAAGGTTGTACAGCTCCTGTGTACAGCACTGATTCTCTTCATTCTGCAGTGGTGGAAATATTTGTACAAAAAGGTGCGCGAGTACGATATACAACGGTACAAAATTGGAGTAAAAATGTATACAATCTTGTTACGAAGCGTGCAAGAGCTGATGCTGATGCAATTATGGAATGGGTTGATTGTAATATTGGTTCACAAATTACAATGAAGTACCCCAGCGTGTATTTAATGGGTGAAGGTGCGCGAGGTGAGGTGCTTTCGATAGCGTTTGCCAATAAAGATCAAATTCAAGACGCTGGCGCAAAAATGGTGCATTTTGCTCCGAACACATCCTCACGAGTAATCTCAAAATCTATATCAAAAGGTGGTGGAAGAACTTCATATCGAGGTCTTATTCAAGTTATGCCTGAGGCAACTAATTCTTCCGTATATGTATCGTGTGATGCGTTATTGATGGATGAGCATTCACGTTCTGATACTTATCCTACTATGAAGATCAAATCAAAGGATGTTCAGATACAACATGAAGCGACCGTAGAAAAATTAGGAGAAGAAAAGTTATTCTATTTGATGTCTCGAGGGATAACGAAAGGAGAGGCTGAAGGACTACTTGTAAATGGATTTATTCAGCCTATTGCTCGTGAAATTCCATTTGAGTATTCGATAGAACTAAATAGGTTGATAAATCTAGAGATGTCAGGAAGTGTTGGATAATTACTAATTAAGAATTACCCTTTTTAAGCATTCAATGTTATGAAGAATATTGTTAATTTATTTAAGATGGTTCAGGCAACAAGAGGTATAACTCTTATCGGATGGGCTTTACGAGGGATTTCAAAAGATCAACAAAGTAATTTAGCAGAACATCATTATCTTGTTACTTTTATTTCATGGAGACTAGCATTGTTAGCAAAAAAATCTGGTGGAATAATTGACGTTCAAAAAGTTTTAGAGATATCACTTATTCATGATCTTGGTGAAACATTGGGTGGTGATATTCCAATGCCATACGGTAGAAAGTTTCCCAAAGCTAGAGAACTCGCGAAGGCATATGAAGAACATAATCAAATGTATATAACGAGTCTTTTTGATGATGAAGAACCGTATGTAAAGGAATTGTTTGAAGAAGCAAATGCTCAAACTACTGATGAAGGTTTGGTGGCAAAAATTGGTGATTATCTTGAACTATATCACTATCTCTTTTTTTTACAAAAACTTTCAGAAAAGGATATAACATTTATTGATGTCTCATTACAAGGATTAAGTAATAAGATACATGATAAAAAAACAAAATTAGTTATTCAGAATTTTCTCAAAAATTGGAAAGATGAAATTATAGGAAAAAATGTGATTGATATTATTTCAGGAGAATAACATATTATGGCAACATATATTGATATAAATAAAGAATATAGGAAAAAAATAACTATCGATAGAGCTGGGGATTATGTGTTATTTATGCACAATTATTCAGGCAAGGTGATAGTAGAATGTGCAACAAGCAATATCAATGTTGATATCTTTGGATTATATATTGGAAAAACAAGCGACAAGTTCAAAGTTGATACGGTACAATTACACACAGCACCTAATTCTGTATCAAATTTATTTATAAAGGGTGTGTTTGATGATAATTCAAAATTTGATTACGAAGGACTTATACGAATAGAAAAAACGGGACAACAATGCCATGCATATCAAAAAAATAAAAATTTAATATTATCAGACGCAACGTATATCGAATCTAAGCCATTTCTTGAAATATTAGCAAATGATGTGTTTTGTACACACGGTTCAACAACAGGAAAATTGAATGAAGAAGAATTATTTTATACTAAAAGTCGAGGATTAAATTCAGAAGATGCGCAAAAACTTTTAGTTGATGGATTTATTTATGAGATCGAAGATATAATTAAACAAAAAATTCCTGAATTTTCATTATTAATATAATACGTATGTCTAATCAAAGCTCAATAAAAAATCAGTTTCCAATATTTCAAAAACATCCTGATCTCGTTTATCTTGATTCTCCTGCAACAACTCTCAAACCACAATCAGTGATAGATTCACTATTATCATATTACACAGATTATACGGCAAATGTTCATAGAGGAATTTATAAATCAGCAGAACGATCTACAAAAGAATATGAAGAAACAAGAGAAGTAGTTGCAAGATTTATACACGCAAAAGATTCAAAGGAAGTTGTGTTTACAAAAGGAACAACTGAGGCTCTAAATTTACTTGTATATGCGTGGGGTAGAAAATATATCCAAAAAGATGATGAAATTGCTATAACAGTGATGGAGCATCATTCTAATTTTGTTCCATGGCAACAACTTGCATTTGAATTAGGCGCCGATCTCAAAGTGATAGACATTACTGATGATGGATTATTAAATATTTATAATTCTAAAGGAGAGATTGATCTGAGTGCAATTGTAACATCAAAAACAAAACTGCTATCTCTTACATATGTGTCAAATATGTTGGGAACCATAAATCCCATTAAGCAAATTATCGACTGTGCAAAAAAAATAAATCCTCAAATTGTTATTGTTGTTGATGGCGCACAAGCAGTCTCTCATTTTGAAATAAATGTTCAGGAACTTGGATGTGATTTTTTTGTTTTTTCAGGTCATAAACTTATGGGTCCTACGGGAACAGGTGTGTTATGGGGGAAATATCAATTGTTGCAAAATATGTATCCTTTTCACTTTGGAGGAGAGATGATACAAGATGTTTCACTCGATCATACAACCTTTAAGGATGCGCCAAATAAATTTGAAGCAGGAACACCGCATATTGCAGGAATAATAGCTTTGAAATCTGCCATCAATTTTGTACAAGAAGTTGGATTTAATCATATACAACATTACGAACAACAATTGACATTACTTGCAAAAAATGAATTAGAGAGAAATTTTGGATCTGAGATTATCATATATGGTCCAAAAGATATTAGGGATCGTGCGGGACTTTTATCATTTTCATTTGGATCGTATCATTCTCATGATATCGCTCAAATACTTGATGAGGATGATGTATGTGTGCGGGCAGGTCATCATTGTACAATGCCTTTGCACAAACGACTTAATGTCGTTGCCTCTACAAGAGCAAGTTTTTACATTTATAATACTGAAAAAGATGTTGAAAAATTAGTAAACGGACTCGAAAAAGTCAGAAAAGTTTTAAAGATCAAATAATAATATTTTTCGTCTTTAATTTTTAGTTATTCATCAATATATTATGTCAATTTATCAGGAAATAATATTAGATCATTATCAATATCCTCATAACCATGGTCATCTTACTGAACCCAATTACAAAACAAAGGTAAATAATCCTTTGTGTGGTGATGAAATTGAGATGGAAGTTAATATTTCAAATAATCAGGTTGAGCAAATATCTTTTTTTGGTCATGGGTGTGCTATTTCTCAGGCATCTGCATCAATACTCACTGACTTTGTAAAAGGCAAATCTGTATCAGAGTTGCAAAATCTCCAGAAAGACAGTATTATGAATCTGCTTGGGATTGAGTTAAGTCCAAACAGGCTGAAGTGTGCATTAATTTCTCTTGAAGCCCTGCATAAACTACTCAAAGAGTGTAAGTAATAATTAATTATAATTTTAAAAATTCTATCAATGTCAGACGCTCAATTGTTAGATCCAAAAAACCCATCGGGTCCTGTTAAAATCAATAATTTACATGTACGAGTTGATCGTGATTTATGTATTGGCGCTGCAACATGTATTGCGGTCGCACCGAAGACTTTTTTACTTGATTCTGAAGCAAAAGCAATTGTGATTATAACAGCTCCAGATGAAGATGGAGATACACTCATCGATTCTGCACGAGCATGTCCCGTTGCGGCAATATTTATTGAAGATCAAAACGGAAATAAAATATTTCCTAAATAACGCATTTTTTATTCGATATCTTTTATTTTCATAAAATATCACTGTATACTTTTTATTATGAAAAGATTTAATTGGAAAATAGGTGGAGAAGCTGGATTTGGGATTATGACAACAGGAATGATGTATGCAAAGGTTGTAACTCGATCTGGTTATCATATGTTTGATTATTCAGAGTATCCATCTCTTGTTCGTGGAGGTCATAATACGTGTCAGGTAGTAATATCAGAAGAGCCAGTATCATCTGTTGAAAATAAGATTGATGTTCTTGTATGTCTCAATAAACAGTCTTACGAACATGATAAAGATAAACTTCATAAAGATAGTATTGTTATCTATGACGCAGAAGAATTTGATTTTAGTGAGTCATATATTAAAGTACCTGTTCCGTTTAAAAATCTTAAGGATGAGTTTAAAATAATGATGGTTATGGTTAATATGATTGCACTTGGAGCAACAATGGCTATAACAGGCGCTGATTTGAATATCTTGCATACAATTATTGAAGAGGAGTTTACAAGAAAAGGCGAAGCTATTGTCGATTTCAATAAAAAGCTTGTGTTGGCAGGATTTGATCATGTTTCGAAAACTGTTCCACAATTAATATCCCCTGTATTAAAAAAGAAAAACGAAAAATCAAAAGTTATAATTAATGCAAATGATGCTTTTTCTTTGGCATCTGTAGCTGGAGATTGTCGTTTATTTTGTGCCTATCCAATGACTCCTAGTTCCTCAGTTCTTACCTCACTTGCTTCATGGCAGGAAAAGACAGGTATGATAGTACGACACGCAGAAGATGAAATTAGTGTGATACATACAGCTCTTGGCGCATCTTTTGCTGGAGTGCGTTCTGCAGTAGCCACATCTGGTGGAGGTTTTGCTCTTATGGTTGAAGCCATTTCGTTTGCTGGAATTGCTGAGTTACCAATCGTTGTTTGGATGGGGCAACGTCCAGGTCCTGCTACAGGGATGCCAACATGGACAGAACAAGGCGATCTACTTTTTTGTGTACATGCAGGACATGGTGAGTTTCAAAAAATTGTATTAGCTCCCGGTGATGCAGAAGAAGCACTTGAGCTTGGGATGGAAGCCTTTAATTTAGCAGAACTATATCAATTACCTGTTATTGTTCTTGGGGATAAATTAATTTGTGAATCACATAAAAGTTATGATCAGGATGAGATAGTTAGTATGTTTGCTAATTTTCATAAAGATGATGGTAAACTGACACGAGTTACAAATCAGGAGAAATATCTTCGATATAAACTGTCAGAAGACGGTATTTCTGAAAGACTTGTTCCGGGCGCAAAAGGACAATTTTATCAGGCGAATTCTTATGAACATTTTGAGGATGGTCATACTTCTGAAGATGAAGCAACACGATTGCAACAAGTTGAAAAAAGAGATAGAAAAATTCAAACATATATTAGTACTCATTACAAATGTCCTCGGATATACGGTGATCTCGAATCAGCAGAGGCTATTATTGTCTCTTGGGGTGGTAATAAAGGAGCTATCCTTGATGCAATTAATATGATGAAAGAAGAGGGTAAAAAAATTGCGTATATTCATTTTACTCATCTGTTTCCGATGAATGAAACAATGGTGAAACCATTATTTAAAGAGAACAAAAGATATGTTCTTGTAGAAAATAATTCACATGCTCAGTTTGGAAAGTTATTACGTATGGAAACAGGAATTGAGATATCAGAAAAATTACTCAAGTGGAATGGTCGACCGTTTAGACCAGAAGAAATTGTCGCTTATTTTTCAAAATAATACCTAGGCGACATACAAAGGTATAAGTATTAAGCTTCTATGTTCCAAAAATACAGTCTTCGATTTATACATATTATTAAACCGCATTGCTATTTTCTTATCATAATTCTTGCTTTTATCTTTCTTCTCTATTTTTCAATACTTGATAATAAACTTATTTCTGATGAAAATACAATTCTTGTACCGCAAATGTCTTATCAGAATACTTTTTCAAGTTTTCGATTTAGTCCGTTAGCTCCCTATATATTTGTTTCATCATATCTGATATTTGGGCTATCTCCACTACCATTGCGCATTGTGAGCATTTTTTTGCATTGTGCAGTTTCTTGTCTTGTGTACTTTCTATTTTTTCAATTATTCAAAAAGAAACAGATATCGTTTTTTAGTGCACTACTATTTGCAATACATCCATTAGCCACCGAGTCAGTTACGTGGTTTGCTGGTACGCAGTATGTTTTATATACCATGTTTTTTCTTCTGTCATTTTTGTGCTATCTTCGATCCAGAGTATTTACTCATATGAAAACAAATTATTATTTTTGGTTTTCAGTTGTATTTTATATACTTGCACAATTGGCTTCAGAAAAAGCGGTTGTATTGGTATTGGTATTTCTTTTATATGAACTTATTTTTGGAAAAATTCGTGAGAGATATCGAGAATTGGTGATATTTGCGTGCATATCTTTCTGTTGGACTGCAATTCATTTAACAGCAATAGGGGTAAGATCAAAATCATTGCAAACAGATTTATTTATAGGTGGTGGTTTTCAAAATCCTCTCACTCAAATACCATATGCCATAACTTTTTATGTACAACAATTTTTGTTACCAATAAATTTATCTCTGTACCAAGGATATTCAATGGCATATCTTGATTATGGAATACGCCTTGTTATATTTTTATGTTTAGTAATCGGGTTATATTTTTTATATATAAAGAGTAAGAACTATTTTTTTCTAGGAATGTTAATTTTTATAACTTTGATACCAACGTTAACACCTTTAAAAATTTCTTCTACAGTAGCAGAACGATATATTTATATTGGAATGATAGGTTTTAGTGGAATTTCATCTTTATTTTATTATTACGTTTTACAAAATAAAAAGATAAGAGAAATTGGGATTATAATTGGGATAGTTGTGATTATTTTTTTATCAATACGAACTATTATTCGAAATAATGATTGGAATGATGAGTATTCATTTTGGAGTAATACCGTATCAACGGTTCCATATAATAGTCAGGTGCGGATCAATTTTGGCGGAATATTATTTAAGCAAGGAAAATTACAAGAGGCAGAAGAGCAGTTTATAACATCAATTAAGTTAGATCCGAATAATCCAGAAGCTTATCAAAATTTGGGATATCTCTACCTTGTTACAGGGAATATTGATCGCTCTATTAATTATTACTCAACATGTATAAATATCTATCCAAATAACTGGAAGCCATATAACGATCTAGCTGTAGTGTATATCACAAAAAAAGATTTTAAAACTGCATTGGAATATGTGCAAAAAGGCCTTAAAATAAGCCCCCACAGTGATTCATTATATAGTGTTTTGGGTTTAATATACTTAGATACAAATGACAAAAAAAGTGCTCAAGAATCATTTGAAAAAGCATTATATCTCAATCCACATAACGAACGTGCCAAGATTTGGCTTACAAAGATAGGGAAAAATTAGGGATTAATCCTGTTGTTCACATACAAATCTTCTGATATACTTTTCAATATGTCTACCATACAAGATTTTACAGGGTATGCACCTACATGGTGTCCTGGATGTGGAAATTGGGCAATCGGTATATCAATAAAAACAGCATTGTCGCAACTTGGATACTCACCTTCTGATGTAATGATAGCATTTGATATTGGTTGCTCAGGAAATATGAACGATTTTGTGAATGCCTATGCAACGCATGGACTACATGGACGCTCATTACCTGTTGCAATTGGAGCAAAATTAGCAAATCACAAAATGCCTGTACTTGCAGTAGGTGGTGATGGGGGTTTATACGGTGAAGGAGGAAATCATTTTCTTCATGCTTGTCGAGGAAATCATGATATTACAATGATAGTTCATGATAATAGTGTATATGGTCTTACGACAGGTCAGGTTGCTCCAACAGCACAAAAAGGATATAAATCAAAATCCACTCCTACAGGAGCGCTTGAGGTTGCAGTAAATCCATTAACTCTTGCACTTACACAAGGAGCTACGTTTATTGGCCAATCATTTGCAGGGGATATAACTCATCTCATAGATATACTTAAAAAAGCAATTCAACATAAAGGATTTTCTTTGGTAAATATATTACAACCGTGTGTAACATTTAATAAAGTATATACCTATCAATATTATTTAAAACGTTCATATAAATTACCAGAAACATATGACAAAGGTAATTTGCAAGAAGCATTTGCAACGTGTGAAGAATTAAATCACGAAAAATTTGCGTTAGGAGTGCTTTACGAGATAGAAAGACCTTCATTTCATGAACAATTAAGTCAGTTGAGCGCAACTCCATTGATTGATCGTTCTCCTTATAAAGGTGTATCTGAGATTTTACAGCAATTTATTTAGTTAAACTAATTTTCATTAAAAATTGACATAGAAAATTGCATTTAGCTCTATTGACTATTAGCAATTAGTTTGATATACTGCTAAACACTATGGATAACAACAAAGATTTATTAAATCAATTTATATACCCTTTGGTCGCAGTTAGAGATGGAATTGTATTTCCTAATACGGAAAATGTGTTAGTTTTTGGGAGACAAAAGAGCATTGAATCAATTCAAGAAGCGTTAAAACGTGAAAAAAAGATGGTATTAGTAATGCAAAAAAATTCTGCATTAGATGATCCGAAACGACAAGATTTGTATGATATAGGTGTACTTGTTTCGGTAGAAAAAACAGTTGTTGGTGAAAAGGGTGAGATTACTGCTTTAGTAAAAGGTAGAGAAAAAGTAAAACTCTCAGAAATAGTGAAAGATGAACCATATCTCGAGGTTAAGATTGAGCAAATTCAGGATGATTTTGTAGATGATGATGAGATATCTGCTATGGTCAAACATATTTCATCACAGGTAAAGAAAGCTATCAATCTTGGAAAAACAGTAGATTTTGTTTTTCTCATGAATATTCTCAATATTAGTACTCCACAGGATTTTTCATATCAGGTTGCTATGATTCTCGATATAAAGGGTGATCAGAAGCAGGAACTTCTTGAAGAAAGTAGCTTAAAAATTCGATTAACAAAGGAAGTTGATTATATTAATCGTGAGATTAAGGTTTTGGAAATTGAACAAAATTTAACCAGTAAAACTCAACAAAAATTTGAAAGAAATATGAAGGAGAGTTTCCTTCGTGAAAAAATGAAGACAATTGAAGAAGAATTAGGAAATAAAGGTGAGGATAAGGAGATTGATGAATATAGAGAAAAGATTGAAAAAGTAAAGA
>JBAXPW010000026.1:0-19088 GCA_037132015.1 Candidatus Roizmanbacteria bacterium | reverse complement strand
CCAATAGATGGTATGGATATTTCTAGGTCTTCTAGTTCTTCAAATATAAGTGATTTAACTACACAAATATCTCTAACTTCATCTGAAGTAATACAATTAAAATTGCAACAAAATAATACTAATTATTGTGGATTTATTGCTATCAATTCTGTAGGTGTGGTGAAGTATCAAATAGGTTCGTGCTCACTTTCAGCAATCACTTTTTAATATTATGGTATCAAAAAAATTGAATAAGAATGGTTTTTCTCTCATTGAGGTATTAGTTTTTATAACAATATTAAGTATGTTTTTTGTTGTTGCAGCATCTGTGGTTACGGTATCATTAAAAGATATGAAGATAAATGAAAATAAAATATTAGCTACTCAATACGCTGAACAATTGGCTGAGTGGTTGTATGCACAAAAAGAATCAAACTGGGGAGGAACATCCTATTCCTCTGATTGTGGCACAACGTGCTCATTTACTGAAAATGTTACGAAATCTGGTGATAATACCAACTATTGTTTTAATGGATCAATTAATATATCATCTACTACATGGCCCACTAGCTCTAATTCAACAGGCAATCCGTGTAGTGGTGCATTTGATCTCCCTCTCTATGATGGATCGACTGTCCATCGCTTTAAACGAGAGGTAAAATTTGTTAAAAAAGGAGTTGATACGGTTGTAACTGATGTGCATGCTACTGTAACAGTACAGTGGAAAGATTATGGTAATACCTATACCACTATTTCAGATACTTTATATTCAACACGAGAATAGTATGAAAACCAAAGGATTTACATTCATAGAGACAATAGTTGTTTTAGCGGTTTTGGCTATGGTACTTCCAGCGCTTTTTACTATTCTCTTTGCAATTATGCAACAACAAGTTAGAGTATTAAAGTTGCAAGAGTTAAAACGTCAGGGTGATCAAGCTTTTGGTTTTATAAAAGATACATTGAGAAAAAATTCATACAAAATATATAGTGATAAATTAGCTACGAATCAAGTGTGTTTGTTGCCAACGACTTCTTATACAAATATTAATGGAAATGATTTTTATTTAAAGTCAGATGCAGGAAGTATTATTAAATTTTATAAAAATGGTACAAAATTAGAGTTATATAATTCAATAACACCTAGTACAAATCGTGTCTATATTACAGACCCAATACAAGTTGATAGCTTTACTATTGCGTGCAACTTAAAGAGCGCTTTTTCATCTCCTTTAATATCTGTAGTATTAAAAATTAAACATTCTAGTGATACAACTGTTGTATTTAGTTATAGCACCATTATTCATGTACGAAAATAATTTGACTGTATCGTTTCCTTGACTTTATGATTAAAATCTTCCATACTATTAACAGATATGAATGACAATACTTTTGCTATAGATATAAACGAAAAGCTGACTCGTATGTGTGATGTAAGAGTTGTAAACAATAAAATTGAGATAATTGCCATAGGTTCTGATAGCACTGTCCCTGGTTTTTTTACACTAGATAATGAAAAACTCATAGAGGTTCAGGCTAGTATCATAAGAAGGCTATGCTCCCGTTTAAATATTAAAAAAACACAGGCAAATGTTGTTATACCTGATATTTTTAGTTTTTCACAAATAAGTGAAATGCCAAAATTAAAAGAAAAAGAACTTCTTGCTGCAATAAGATATCAAGCTGATGAGTTTATACCAATGCCAATAAATGAGACAAATATTGATCTTGAAATTTTAAAAGAAGATGAAAAATCCAAAAAATCACTTATTTTAATCATTGCTTCATCAAAAAAAATGGTAAATACTGTTCAGCAAAGTATTGAGAAAGCAGGGCTTACTCCACAATCACTTGAAAATGAACTTAGCGCCATAGGTAGGTTTACTAATGAAATTGGATTTAATAAATCTGTAGCAAAATTAATCATTAATTTTGGCTACTCAAGCTCATCAATGTATTTAATTGAAGCAAATACAGGCCTCATGATTATGACTCGCACTATGAAACTGGGTTGGGAGATTTTTATTCGTGATGTTCGAATCAATCTTAATATACAAGAAGATAAGATTTATGATTTATTACTGAAAGCAGGAACACCTAGTCCAGAAGCTCAATCTATCAATGTTATAGTCGGTCCGATTTTAAAAGAAGTTTTAAATGAGGTGCATAAATTTATATTATTAGCAACTGAAAAACATGGGCAAACAATAGCAAATATTTATCTATGTAATTTTGATCATAAGGTTCCATTTTTGCAAAAGACTATTCAAGCAACTACAACACTTCCTACAGCATCCATGAATCTTACCGATGTTGTTAAATCAACTCCTCTAGTAGCATCGATTGCAGGAGAATTATCATCATATATTTCAGTTATTTCAGCTAATTTACGATGAAGCAGTATATAAATCTATTTAGAAAAGATAAAGTTGTTGGATATTCTGATTACTATGATAATATTGCATGGGTATTAAATTTGATAGGCGGTCTTCTGTTTATTGCATTCCTTATTTTTTCGTATTTACAATATCAAGTACAGACGCAATATAATGAAGCGTTAGCAAAAAAAACCGAAACTACTCTATTTTTAAAAAACAATAGTAAAAATATTGCTAGTATTAATATATTTATGAATGGTCGAAATCTATTGTATGAAAGAATTAAAAATGATTCTGAATTTCTTCCCTATTACACAAAATTAAAAGAAATAGTCGCAGTTACTGAGGAAATTCCGAATATTGATTCTATCGTAATTGAAAAAGATAAATCCACTAAATTTATTATTCGTTATAAAACATATACGTCTGCATTGCAGTTTGTTCATATTATTGAATCTGAAACTTTTTTAAGTAATTTTACGAAGTTGAAACTTAGTAGTTTTAATTTGAGTAAAGAGAATAGTAATGGGGGGAATGAGCCTGATTATGTATTTAATTTTGAAGGCAATTTTAAAATATTTGATAAAAAGTAATCGTATGAAAATTTCTTTATTGGATATATTCCAAAGATATCTGATATTTCTGGTTATGCCATTAATGATATTTTTAGTGTATTTATCATATACAGGCTATGTGAATAAAAATAGTGAGTTAGAGCTTCTTAATTCTGATCTTCAATCAGATCAGTATAAGATTGATCAACTTAAGAATAATCAAAAAATTGTTGGTGATAAAGTTGATAAATATAATTTATTGTTAATGAGATTGATACCTGATAGAGAGGATTATTTCTCAATTATTCGTGCATTGGATAAAATATCTCAGAGCAGTGGATTTATCATTTCTCAATATTCTATAAATCCTCAGGATACCTCTACTGATCATACTTGTGTTCAGGTGGAAGGCAATGGTGATTCAGATGCTTTCTACAAGTTTTTAGAAGATTATCGCTATGGAGGAGATCGATTGATGACCAATGGAGCAATTGAATTTGTATCAGGAAAATTCAAGTCTTCCAAACTAGATCTGTGTTTTTATATAAGAGAGAAAGCAAAGACAACAAAATCGACAAATATATCACAAACAGATATTGAATTACTCGATAAAATATCTACAAAATTATCTATCAACTTAAATGAAGATAATTCATCAATAGAAATAAAACCTAAAGAATATAGCACAAAAGAAAACTTGTTTTAATAATCTATGACCAACAGATTATTTTATTAAATCTTGTTTATTTTTAAGAAGACGTGCTAATCCTTCGGAAAACTGAGCACCTTTTTGTATCCAATATTGAACTCGTGCTTTATCGATAGTGATTGTGTTTTCCTTCAAGTGAGGATTATATAAACCAACTTTTTCAATATATGCGCCATCTCGTTTGCTTCTTTTAGGCAAAACAACAATTCTATAAAATGCGAACCCTTTTTTTCCAAATCTCATTAAACGTATTGCGACTGACATAAAATATCTTTAAACTAAATAGTTAATATAAACTAAGATCATATTATACATTGATTATATTCCATTTTCCAGTGCTATTTTTGCAGCTTGTTCCTCTGCCTGCTTTTTCGACTGTCCAGATCCAATCCCAAGGACTTTTTTACCCAAACAAACTTTTATAGTAAAGAATTTTTGATGTTCAGGACCTGATTCTTGGGTTACTTCGTATGTAGGTAATACTTTGTATTTTGCCTGCATGACCTCCTGTAATCTGCTTTTTGGAGACAAATAGAGCTTATTTTTGACAATATAAGGTAATCTATCGCTAAATAAATGCTTTTCAACAAAGTCGTATGCAGTATCAAATCCTTTATCGATAAATATTGATGCTACTAGAGCCTCAAAACAATCTGCAATAATATTAGTATTTTCATGACCACTTCCTATTTGTTCTCCTCTTGAAAGATAAAGATACGTACCAAGAGAGAGCTGTTTTCCTACTTCTGCAAGACTTTCGGTACGTACTATTGATGCCTTTATATCGGTATAATCCCCTTCTTTAAGTTCGGGAAAACGTTTATAAAGATAAATTGATGTGATTAATGACAATACGCTATCACCCAAAAATTCGAGCTTTTCATTGTTTTCCAAATGAGAATCCCTATTTTCGTTGAGATATGAGCGATGAACAAAGACGTTTTGAAGTAACTTTCTATTGCTGAAAGTAATTTTGATTGTTGATTCTAATTTTTGAAACTCATCTGATTGTGTTTGGTGTGTCATTAGATTTTAAAAGCGAACCTAAAACTGCGTTTATAAATGCATACGACTTTTCTCCTCCAAATTCTTTTGCGAGTTCAATAGCCTCATTGATAACTACTTTATTTGGCTCAGTTGGTCTAATAAGTAGTTCGTAGATAGCTAATCGTAAAATTGCTATATCAGTTTTTGCTATGCGGTCGATGGGGTATTTTGGAGCATGAATAACAATATGTTTATCAATTTGTTCAAAATGTTCAAGTATTTCAGTTGTTAGGTCATGATTTTCATGTGGAAGCACCGCTCTGCCTTCCGGAAAGCTATAGGCATATAAATTTTGTACAGCAATAATGCGCTCTTCATGACGGGGATCCATAGTTAAGAATAGCTTGAATTATCAGGTGTTACAATATTTACAAACCCTATGAGGCAATTTTGTCTTATTACAGTTTTGGCATATAACCAATGCTGATAATCCTACTTTGCGAGCATTTAATCGCTTGCCTTTTCGTTGGGTTGAATGTTTTCTTTTTGGTAAAGGTGTCATAGCTCAAATATTATACCTGACATATATATTTTTTGCAAAGACAAAAAAATACCAATATTTAATCTCTTGCAACAAGCGAATGTTGAAGAAAGTCAATTTTGTTTTTAAGTTCGGGTGTATCTTCAAGCTTGTACATTTTTAAAAAGCGTGTAACTGCCTCTTTTGAGTCTGCAATTGCCTGCATATCTGAAAGGCTCGCCACTTGCAGATCAGAATATCCTGACTGCTGAACTCCGTATATTTGCCCTGGCCCCCTTTTTTGAAAATCATATTCTGCAAGATCAAGTCCGTTGTTTGTCTTTGCAAAATAAGATAATCGATCACTTTCTTCGGTTTCTTCATTGTCATTAAAAAGAAAACAGTATGATTGTTTAGCACCCCTTCCAACCCTTCCACGTAATTGATGCAGTTGCGCCAATCCAAATCGTTGAGCTCCTTCGATAATCATGATAGTTGCATTTGGGACATCTATGCCAACCTCAACTACCGATGTAGAAACAAGGATATCACAAGAATGATCTTTAAATTCTTTCATTATTTGTTCCTTTTCTGAAGGTTTCATTTTTCCATGAAGTAGACTTACTCGTAGATCAGGAAATATTTTTGTTTTGAGCCTTTCATATTCTATAGTTACTGCTTTGGCACTTTTCATTGTTTCATTTTCTGATTCTTCAACTAAAGGACATATAATAAATACTTGAATTTTTTCCTTAAAAATTTGCTCCCGAATCCATACATACGCGTTATTTCGTTTGGATTGAGGAGTTACAAAAGTTTTTATAGCAATTCGTCCAACGGGCATCTCATTTATATATGAAAGGTCAAGTTCACCATATAAAGTGAGGGCTACGGTGCGTGGAATTGGTGTTGCAGTCATGCTTAATAAATGTGCATTACTCCCCTTTTTCTTTAAGAGCGCTCGTTGTTTTACGCCAAAACGATGTTGTTCATCTACTACAACGAGACCCACATTAAGATAATTTATCTTTTCCTGTACCAAGGCGTGGGTACCTACAATAACATCATAATTTTGTACGAGTTTCATCTCTTCTTTACTTAGTTTTTTTGAACCAGTATGTAACCCAATTCGCAACCCAAAGGGTGTTAATAATTTTTGGAGTGTTGCATAATGCTGCTGTGCTAATATTTCAGTTGGAGCCATCACAAGTGATTGTTCCTTATTGAGATGTGCATATAGTATTGCAATAGATGCAACTACTGTTTTTCCTGATCCAACATCACCTTGAACAAATCTATTCATGGGATATGTTCGTTCCATATCTTTCAATATTGCCGTTAATACGCTATTTTGAGCGTTTGTAAGTGTAAAGGGAAGAGATGAGCGGTATGTTTCAAATTCGTTTTGAAATTGAGCTGATGGTAAAAAAGATTTTCTCAGTTGTTCATGTTCCCATTCTTTTCGGATAAGAGCAGTATTGAGCTGAATGGTGAAAAGCTCATTAAACGACAATTTTTTTCGTGCGATGTAGGCTTCTTGTAAATAATGAGGAAAATGTATATGCATATATGCATCATGATCTGACATGAGCTCGTATTTTTTTGATATCTCTAGTGGTATCAACTCAGGTATAAAGGTTGATTTTTTCAGTTCTTCAATAACCACATATATTTTTTCTCGAAGAAGTTTACTTGATAGTCCTCTTTTTTCTGAATATATGGGTACAATTCTCCCTGTATGAAGCGGTTGACTCGAATCATTGAGAATTTCATATTCTTGAGGTTGTATGCTGATGAATTTTCCTCCTTGTTTTACCTCGCCGGCAAGTGCGATCAGATCTCCAATTTTAAATAATTTGATTAAATATGGTTGATTAAACCATGTTACGGTAAGATTACCTGTATCATCCGATAATGTGAGGCGCTGTATTGTTACACGAGATCGAGCATAGACATTTTCAGCTTTGAGAACAGTTCCTTTGACGGTTACTATTGCTCCAATCCTTAATGATCGAATATTTGAATATTTTGAATAATCTTTATACTTGGTAGGTAGATAATGGAGTAGATCTCCCCACGTGTGAATATCGAGTGATTGCATGCGTTTTATCGTGATAGTACTTGTTTTTGGTAGTAATGCAATACTCCTCTGTAATATGGAGTTTATCATAGATGTGTATTTGAAAATTTATCTATAGAGAAGTAGTGGTGCAAGGCTCGTAATAATAAGCATGACGCTTGATATAACAACAATCACCTTCCATATCAATTGAAATTGGTTGTGGGTAGGATGTTTCATATACATATTATATATCTAGCGTAGCAAAAAGGTGAAGAAAATTATAGTCCAAGTTCTATATTTGCAAATTCGTATCTATTTACTAAAAATTTTCGGGCAGTTAGTTCAAAAGTTATTTCATTCGTTTCTAATGAATTATACAGCAACCACTGAACTTTTTGATGTAAAGATAGCCAATCACATTTCATTTTAATTAGTGGTTTACTAATCCAGCAAACTTGATTTACATACTCATAAAATTCAATAGGATCATTTTCTCCTTTAATATGAAAAAGCTTATTTCTCCAGTTATAGTATTTTCTTGCGTCTTCTACCAATTCTCTTGTTCGTGAAAAAGGTTGTGGAATCAGTATTTGAGCATTTTGTGCCATCATATATTGAACTCCATTTTCAACAAATACCACTCCATATTGTCTTGTTGGTATTTCCATTCTGCATTATGCACTAGATGTGAATGCTCAAGATGATTTTTCAGTACATTTTTTAGACTGAAAGGTATATAATATTTCAATGAACAAGCTTCAATCGCGAAGATCGCGTTTTAGTCTTACGCTCAAACAAAAAATAATTCTCTACGGTTTGATTGGTATTGCAGGATTTATTTTACTTGCATTTATTGCATCATTCATTATTTTTGCATGGTATGCAAAAGATCTTCCATCACCCGGTAAGCTCTCACAAAATACAGGGTTCTCTACTGTTTTTTATGATCGTGATGGCAAGATATTATATGAGATGTACAAAGATAAAAATCGCGTACCAGTATCATTAAAAGAGATATCAAAATACGTACAACAAGGGACTGTTGCTGTGGAAGATAAGACATTTTATAAGCACAATGGAATTTCAGAAACTGGATTAATTCGGGCATTCCTAAGCACCGTAACTAGACAAGGTGTACAGGGTGGATCAACGCTTACGCAACAACTCATCAAAAATGCACTTCTTGATAGCGAAAGAAGTTTGCCACGCAAGATCCGTGAAATGATACTAGCGATAGAGGTAGAACGACGTTATTCTAAAGATCAAATACTTGAGATGTACCTCAATGAAGCGCCATATGGAGGCACATTTTATGGTGTTGGATCTGCATCACGAGGATATTTTGGTAAAGCACCATCAGAATTGTCATTGGTAGAATCGGCTATATTGTCTGGTCTTCCTCAAAATCCATCAAATTTCTCTCCCTATATTGGAACAAAAGATTTATGGAAGGGGCGCGCCAAAGATGTATTACGAAGAATGCGCGAAGATAAATACATCACTCAAGCACAGCAAGATAACGCGGTAAAAGCCCTTGATACCGTAAAATTTAATTATAATCAGTCTCTTGCAATCTCTGCGCCACATTTTGTTTTTTATGCAAAGGATATCATTGAAGAAAAATATGGATCAAAAGTATTAGATCAAGGATTGAAGATCAAGACAACAATTAAAAAGGATATTCAAGAAACTGCACAAAAAATAGTGAAAGAAGAGATGGCAAAATTGAAAGGATATAATGTATATAATGCATCGGTTGTAGTGCTTGATTCTCAAACAAGTGAGATACTGGCAATGGTTGGTAGTAAGGATTATTTTGGTACATCTGAGCCAGATGGATGTATATCGGGATCAAATTGTAAGTTTGATCCTTTTACTAATGTTGCAATAAGTCAAAGACAACCAGGATCTACTTTAAAACCAATATTATACAGCGTAGCTCTTGCAAAAGGGTACACAGCATCAACAACTTTGATGGATGTAAGCACCACATTTGCAAATCAAGGTCAAAAAGATTATATTCCAGTCAATTATGACGGCAAATTTAGAGGTCCAGTACAATTGAGATTTTCTTTAGGAAATTCACTCAATGTTCCCGCTGTTAAGATGACTGCCATGGTTGGTGTCCGTGATTTTCTCGAACTCGCAAATGCGATGGGACTCAAAAGTTTGGCTCCAACAGAATCTAATATTAATCGATTTGGATTATCAGTATCACTTGGCGGTGGTGAGACAAGTTTGTTGACGCTTGCAAATGCATACTCAGTATATGCAAAAGGTGGAATTTATAAAGATATCACCCCGATCACCGAAATTAGTGATTTTAGAGGAAAAACAATATTCAAAAACTCAATTCCAAAAGGTCAGCAAGTTATGTCTCCAGAAGTAGCATTTGTAATTTCACATATTATGTCAGATGATAATGCGCGTAAAGATACATTTGGACTAGGATCGTTATTAAATGTAAGAGGACGCACAGTAGCCGTCAAAACAGGTACAACTGATGACAAACGAGACAACTGGGCGGTGGGATTTACTAAAGGTGTAACAGTGGCTGTGTGGGTGGGAAATAGTGATAATGCTCAGATGAATTCAAAAATCGCATCAGGAGTAACAGGAGCGTCCCCTATCTGGAATCGGATCATGAAATATGCCCTAGATAATAAATATACAGATGGCATCATGGATAAACCAAACAATGTAGAAGCAACCTCTATCGATTCATTTTTAGGGGGACTTTCTAAAGAAGGATATCCAACACGGGCTGAATATTTTATAAAGGGAACTGAGCCAAAAGATACATCTCAATTTTATAGAAAGTTAAAAATTTCAAAAAATACAGGCAAACTTGCAAATGAATTGGAAATCAAAATTGGTCAATATGATGAAAAGGAATTTATTATGATCACTGAAAATGATCCAGTATCAACTGATGGTAAAAATAGATGGCAAGAGGCCGTTGATGAGTGGTCTCGAGGTCAAGGTGATGATAAATTCAAACCACCAACAGAGACTTCAGAAGCATCAGCAGATGACGTGCACGTGCAAATTAAATCACCATCAGAACGTGAAAGAGTTTCTGGAAATACTTTAAATATAAAAGTTAAGATTACATCAATTTCAACGATTAAATCAGTTTCAGTTGCTCTAAATGGAAAAGAGGTAAAAAAATATGATGGTGATACAAAAGAATTTGAAGAAAATGTTTCTGTTGCAGATGGTTCGTACGATATTAGTGTGAATGCAACAAATGAAAAGGGTAAAACAGGAAATTCCACATTACATTTTGGTGTAAATCAGGATTATGCACCGAGTCCAACACCTACAAAAACGCCCGATCCAACTGCAATTCCTAGTCCATAAAATTTCCATCTATTGACTTTTGATGCAAAAATTACTATCTTATTAATAGTAGATATACTAACTGTACTTCAATTAGTAAGAAGTATATTATTCAAATTTATTATTATGGACCAAAATCAATCCGATGCCCCAAAAGAGCAACAACCAATAGTATCTAATACACTAGTTGAACCAATTGTTGAACAAACGCTTCAAATGCAAACTCAACAGGCAGTGCAAGAAGTGGTAGAGCATAAGGAACCAATAGTTGTGCCAGTTGAAGCAAGTATTCCAGTTGAAGTTAGTACACCACTTGATACAAATGTTCCAACTATAGTAGAGACCAAGACGGTCCCTCCAGTGGCTCCACAACCCACTATTATTTCTCCCCCACCTTCGATTAATGATGCTGGAAGTTTAAAGGATAATGCTTTATCCGTTTCTGATAAACCAAAGGGAACTCTAATTCCATTACTGCTTATTTTATTATTATTAGGATCTGCATTTTCATTTGTTTTGTTTTTTAACAGGCGCACAACAGAACAAGTTGTCAATCCAATATCACCATCTCCTATTCAAAATGTAGATATAACAGGCACTGAAATAAATCAAGGTTCCTCATCGGCAGTTGTAAATGATGCGAGTATATCTGGTAAGGTAAATACCTCTACTACCGAAGAGTTTAATGCACCAGATGTATCTGACGATCTTAATTCGCTCGATACTGATTTCAAAGGACTTTGATGCGATATAATAGTGTATGCAAGATTTTTTTGGAACAGTTGTTCGCAATATAGGAAGAGGAAAACAGTTAGGTTTTCCTACGGCAAATGTAGATGCTCAATCTTCAAATACTGATGGACTATATATTGCAGAAATCACAATTGATTCTGTAACATATCCTTCATTATTGTTTATCGGTAAAGCCGTAACATTTGGTGAAGAAAAAAGAGCACATGAAGTGTATATCTTAGACTTCAATAAAGATATTTACAATCAGCAAGTCAGCGTACACGTTATAAAAAAAATACGTGAAAATAAGAAATTTGCAAATGCTGAAGAACTCATAACTCAAATGAAGATGGATGAACGATTTGCAAGAACATTCTTTGGTATAAAATAAAGACTGTTATCGCGTTGAAAATCGCAATCTATCATAATTAGTTGATAAAGCATGGATGAAATTAGCTCATTATATTCTTTTGTATTTTCTCCAGCTCTTTTTTAGCCTCTTCCTCTGTCATATTACGATCGAGTGCAGAAAAATAAAATCTAATAGACATAGATTCTTCAAATGTTGAGATAAACTCAATTTTTTCAATAAAATTACTTGATCGTAATGCCAATTTTTGTATATCACCAAACATCATATTAGATGGTTTTTTGAAGGTCCAATCAAGTTTAATAACTGAGTATGAATTAAGCCCAACATAATTTCCCAATGTTCGAAAATATTTCACAATGATTGCCATATCTAATTCTGCTAAATATACATCTTTCTTAAATTCGAATGATTCTGCATATTTTTTTTTCAATTTTCCAAAAGAACCTACTAACTCCCCATTAATGACTATATCAGCCTGAGCACCACGTGTAAAAAGATGATGAGAACCATTTTTCAATTCTAGATTTTCAATATGAAGTTCTTGAAATAACGCTGAGATGGTTCCCTTTAATTCAAAAAAACCTTCATTAGTACCAATAGCAATTTTTGTTGGCTCAAATGGGAGCTCATTATTTTGTGAAAGATACACTCGAGCGATCTCAAAAAATGACAATATATCTCGTTTACCTTCATTTTCTTTCAAGGATTTAACGATAGAAGGAAGTAAAGATCTTCGTAAAAATCGTATATCCTCTGAAATTGTTTCAGTAAGGCGTAAATGAGCCTTTGGATTGTAGTCTAGCTTTGATAATAATTCTTCAGAAACCATCGAATAATGATATTGCTCGTTTAATCCGATATGTTTCAAGAAATATTTTATCTTTGAGGTAACATCGAGCATATGTTTAATCTCGACAGGTTGTTTCACATAAGCAGGAGGTTGTATTGCATATGGCAAGTTGTGATAGCCATAGACTCGAGCTATCTCTTCGATGATATCTTCCTTAATATCAATATCACTATATCTGAAACATGGAACGGTAACTTTTAGATAATTATCAAAGTCAGTGTCTATTTCTTCTACAATAAATCCCAGATTTATTAGAATTTTTATTACTTCATCTTCTTTTAGTTCAATACCTATTATTCTGTTTACATCAGTCATATAGATTGAGATTGTTTTTTCCTTTTTATCAGGCGTATATTCATCGGTTATTGACGACCCTATTCTTCCATGAGCATATGTCTGTAAAAGTTGAACCCCATATACGAGCGCAGGTTCAACTCTCTCTTCATCAAGACCTTTTTCAAAGAATGTGGCTGCCATAGAGCGCTGACCTAGTTGCATAGATGTCTTTCTGATAAGCCGTTTATTATATGTTTGCACATACAACAAAACATTTTTTGTGTTTGAATCAATTGCGGAATCAAAGCCACCCATGATGCCAGCAAGATCTGTGAGATGATTTTTCTCATCTTCTATCACAATTTCTTCACCATTTAATTTAAATATTTTTTCATCTAGAGTTTTTACGGTCTCACCCATTTTTGACTTACGAATTATGAGATTTTTTGTTCGAAGTTTATCATAGTCAAATGTATGAGTTGGTTGTCCAAGTGAAAGCATCAAATAATTGGATATATCTACCACATTATTAATTGATCGAATATCACACCATTCTAGACGTTTACGAATGATCTCAGCGGAAGCTCCTATTTGTACATTACTTAAAAGAATAGCAGTTGCACGGGTACAAACATCTTTATCCTGAATAATAAAAGTTACTGGCTTCTCTAAATTAGATGGAATCGAAAGCTTATTAAATACTAAATCTGTATATGGATTTTGTTTTAATGATGCTTTTTTTCCAAATTGTGTCAAAATTGCTTGCGCTTCTTGTGCAATTCCAAATACAGAGGCAGTGTCAATACGATTTGTTGTGATTTCAATATCCATGATATAATCTTTTTTATTTTTTGCCGTAAGATCTTCTACTTCATCTATTCGTTCAACTGATGGACCACATAACGTCAGATATTTTTGTAGCTCATATACATCTGCATCAGTTTCTAAATATTCTAAAAGCCAGTTATAGGTAATTTTGATATTCATAATAAAGTCTAAAGTCTAAAGTCTAAAGTCTAAAGTGCTGTTCTTACTTGCAACTTTAGACTTATTACTTTCGACTATTTATTAAAACTGTTCTAGGAAATTCACATCCCCGCCATACATCGTGCGCATGTCATCAAGTTTGAGTCCATCTTTCATCATATATGTACGTTCCACGCCAAACCCAAAAGCCCACCCCGAATAAATCGATGTATCTATGCCACCAGCTTTGAGAACATTTGGATGAACTATTCCCGATCCACCAAGTTCTAGCCAACCTGATTTGCATATTTTACATTTAATATTATTGACTACTGCTGTACCACCACAGACACCACAGGTGATATCAATCTCAAATGATGGTTCAGTAAACTGAAAATGATGTGGACGAAGACGAATCTGACGGTCAGGACCAAAAAATGCTTTTGCAAAGTATTCGATTGTCCCCTTCAAATGAGTGATGTTAATGTTTTTATCTACACACATTCCCTCGAATTGATGAAACATTGGATTATGAGTTGCATCTGAGTTTGGTCTGTATGTTTTACCAATATTTATCATGCGAATTGGAGGTTCTTTGATTCTAAACATTTCTCTAATTTGTCCTGATGATGTATGAGGAGTGAGAACCATCTTTCCATATTTTTCATGAGTCGGAGCATCTATAAAGAAAGTCTCAACATCATCTCTAGCTGGATGTCCTGCTATAAAATTGAGTGCTTCAAACGAGAAATATTCCCATTCAACTTCTGGATAACTCATTCTGATAAATCCAAGATCATTAAAAATACTTGTTATCTCTTCAATGGCAAGTGTAACCATGTGTAAACTTCCAGTAGAAAACTTCTTTCCCGGTAGAGTAAAGTCAATTTGTTCTGATGAATCAGTTTGAGAAATGAGGGACTCTTTTTTTATAGAAATAAGTTCAGTAACTTTTTGTTTGAATGTATTGAGTTGTGCTCCAAATTCTTTCTTTTTATCTGGAGATATTGATTTCATCAATTGGAATTGTTCATTGACTAAACCATTTCGACCAAGATAATCTATCTCTATTTTTTCTAGCTCGTCAAATGTAGTTGAATTTTGCAATTTAGCTTTAAGATCTTGTATTAGTTGGTCTATCGTATCCATGTATAGATTTGATTGTATAACAATTTTATTATAACTAATTAATACTATATTTACAGTTATATTTGTAAGAATTTGAAGGAGAAAAATCTTAGTTCTTTACAGTATTTACGACTTTTTCAAAAACTTTTGGATATTCTGTAGCAATTTTTGCTAGAATTTTACGATCTATGCCAAATTCTTTATCCTTCAATTTTTTTATAAAAGAAGAATAACTTAAATCGTATAGTTTTAATCCCGCATTAATTCTTATAATCCATAATGCACGTATATCTCTTTTCTTACGTTTACGACCATTAAAAGCATATTGTCCAGCGTGTAAAACAGCTTCGGTAGCTTTTTTAATCTGTTTATGTCGAGACATCCAAAAACCTTTTGCAAGTTTCAATACTTTCTTGTGATTTTGTTTCGTTTGAATTCCACCCTTTACCCGTGTCATATATACTTAAACTAATTAAAAATTAAAAATTACCTACCAATTCGGTGGGCAAGATAATTAAGAATGATGTTGTTCATTCAAAATTCACAATACGATTTACATAATTCCTAGCATTCGTTTTATCTTTTTTTCAAATACGCCAACGACTATTTTCATTCGTTTAAGTCTTCGGATTTGACTATTTGACTTGCTTGATCGCAAATGTCGCAATTTAATAGATCGATGCAAAAGCTTACCTGTTGCAGTTACTTTAAATCGTTTTGCTGCTGATTTTCGTGTGCGTTGTTTCATAGTTATTATCAATTACAGATCCTATTATACATTACTAATAAATAAAGCGCAAATGTTTTGAACTTAACCACATTAATATATCCATTATATACGGTAATATCGATATTTACAGTAAATAATTATTTTACTTCTTTCTAGCTACAACTGCCCGAATAACTTTTCCTTCAAGTCGTGGTTCTTTTGAGATATTAACATCTCCTAATTCAACAATAAACCTTTTTATAAGGTCTATCCCCATCTGTGTCTTAGCAATTTCACGCCCCTTTAAAGTCAAATTTAATCTGAGTTGATTCCCCTCACTCAAAAATTCTTTTCCTTTTTCGATCTGTCTTTCAAGATCTGCTACTCCAATAAAAAGTGATATTTTAATATCTTTCACTACACTTTTTTTAATACCTTTTTTAGCTTCTTTTTGTTTCTTTTCTTCTTGATACAAAAATTTCTTAAAATCAGTAATTTTAGCTACTGGTGGTTTTGCATTTGCTGCGATCAAAACCAGATCCAATCCAGCATTTTTTGCTTGCATTACTGCATCCATTTTTTTCAATAATCCGACTTGTTTCCCTTCATGATCTATCACTCGTAACTCTTCTGCCTGAATATTGTAATTCAGTTGATAATATTTACGTGGTGTATGATGCTGTTGTTGACGTCTATAATTATTGGTAGTTCTCAATATGATTTTGGATAATTTGTATTAATTCACTAACTGGTAATTGTCTCTGATCTGATCCATCGCGCTTTCTTAATGTAACTATTGCCCCGTTGGAATTATCAGCTTCCAATTCTTTATCACCTATTATAGCGATATATGGTACCTTTTGCAACGTTGACTCTCTTATTTTATAGGATAAAGTTTTATTTTCATCAATAAGCTGTGATCGAATATCTGCATTTTGTAATATAGTATGTACTTTGAAAGCCTGTTCTGTGTGTTTGTCGGATACTGGTAAAATGTCTATCTGAACTGGAGCAAGCCATACAGGGAAATTCCCAGCGGTGTGTTCTATAAGTACAGACATAAATCGTTCAATAGAGCCCATGATGGCGCAATGTATCATAACTACACGTTCTTGCTCTCCTTGTTCATTTGTACAATAGAGATCAAATTGATCAGGCATATTTATATCTAGTTGAATTGTTGCAACTTGATGATCTCGTCCCATGGAGTCTTTTCCTATGAAATCCAACTTTGGACCATAAAAGGCAGCTTCTCCAATACCTTCAAAATATTCTGCGTTTCTCTTTATTAGTAAATCTTTGAGTATCGATTCTGCACGTTCCCATTTTTCTTCTGTTCCCAAATACGCACTCATATTTGCAGGATCATGCATGGATAGTCTAATTCTAAGCTCAAATCCAAACGTACCATAAAACGTATTTATAATATCCCAGATAGCTAATACCTCATCTTTTATTTGATTAAATCGACAAAATACATGTGCATCATCTTGAGTTGCTGAACGTACCCGTGATAAACCTGATAATTCACCAGTTTGTTCATCTCGATATACCATTGTTGTTTCGGCATATCGTTGAGGCATCTGTTTGTAGCTTCTTGGCAAATGTGCAAAAATTTGAGTGTGATGAGGACAGTTCATAGGTTTCATTGCAAATTCATGTCCTTCTCTAGATGTGATGCGGAACAGTTCTGTTGAAAATTTTGCCCAATGACCACTTTTTTCGTATAAATCCCTTTTTGTAATATGAGGAATGGTAACTCGTTCAAATCCTTTCGCCTTGCGTAATTTCCAGATATATGCATCCAACAAATTACGAATAATTGTTCCTTTTGGTGTCCACAATGGAAGACCGGGTCCAACTAATTCTGAGAACATGAAGAGATCCAATTCTTTCCCTAATTTTTTATGATCGCGTTTTTTTGCTTCCTCTATCTGCCAAAGATACTTTTCGAGCTCTTCTTTTGTTGCAAATGCTGTCCCATATATTCGAGTTAACATGCTTTTTTTCTCATCGCCACGCCAATATGCGCCTGCAAGATTGAGAAGCTTAAAATGTTTAAGTTGTTCTTTTGGTTTTTCCACATGTCCACCCCTACATAAATCAGTAAAATTACCTGATTTATATACGGTGATTTTTTCACCCTTTTTGGATATTTCTTCTAATAATTCTAATTTGTACTCATTTCCTTTAAAATATTCTTTTGCCTCTTTTTCAGATAATTCCTGACGTTCAAAACTCTCCCATTTTTTAGAGAGTTCACGCATTTTTTGTTCTATGCGTGATAAATCTTTATCTGAAATTGGTTCGACAAATTGAAAATCATAATAAAATCCATTCTCAATTGATGGTCCTATTGTTGGTTTTGTGTTGGGCCAGATTTCAAGAACTGCTGATGCAAGTAAATGTGCCGTTGAATGACGTAATTGGTCTAAATTGCTCATATTTAATACTAATTTCTAATAAATATAACTTTACACTCATGGATCGACTTTGTACTTTATAACTTTATAAACTTTATAACTTTTTAGGGTTTATACGAAAAAACCCGCCTGTATAGCGGGGTTCTGTAGCTCAATGTACCATACAAATACCCTCGCCATCAGGCGTTAGTAGTTGTAATGGTAGTGAATCGATTGAACATACAATTACTATATCAGATGGGAAGGTTTTGTCAAGTACCATTCTATTGATATAATGGGAAGATCTAATATGTATGAAAGGCAATCTGGGTTCATAGAACTTTCGCAAATATTTATTCGTGAACGCGAATTACGTTTTGATGTAGTTCAACTTCCTCAGGATATAAGATCATGTGCTCTCAAAGATATTACTCAATATACACTAAGGAAAGATGGAAAAAAGTTACGGTATCGCGTTACTACATTATATTATGGAAGTAGACTATTACGTACGTTCGAACGTATAGAAAAATCAAATGAAGAACGTATTACCAATATAAATATGTTCTATATAGTTTGTGATGAATATACGAAAACGATTGATGAAAAATCATTTTTAGATGCGATTTGTAAGATGAATTGTACACCACAGCATAAACGTAGATTACATTATCCTTCAGGCATAAATGATCCTCAATCAGGAACACAACTACATTACGAAGTTGACCTATTTTACCCGCCAAATGAAAATGGTGAAGTAGATGTCCGTTCAAAATTTGAATTACCTACTTGGCGAAAGTCAGAGTGGTTTCAACCAGCTTCATGGCTAGAGCCAAAAAGTAAGAAAAGTGTCTCCTATCATCAAGTGGGAGATTTATTAGTTGATTACGTCCCTTATAAGCCAATAAGTCCAATAAGTACACTGATTCAAAGGGTTTCAACCTATCTTAGGTGATCGATAGATAAGGCCTGACTTACTGACATAGTAGTTTGCTATCATTAATATCAAACAATGATTTTTTATTCGTAAAATAATATACACATCATATTATAGTATGCTATGAGAAGCTGAATTCTAAGTCGAATCCGAACAGCTAGTAAGGAAACTGTTAAAAACTTCG
>JBAXPW010000025.1:0-20234 GCA_037132015.1 Candidatus Roizmanbacteria bacterium | reverse complement strand
TGGTGGTGGTGGTGGACACGCAGGAGGCGGTGGTGGTGGTGCAGGTGGAATTGATGGTACTTCAACAAATGGTCGCAATGGAGGATCTGGTGGAGCTGTTGGAGTACAAGGCGGTGGTGGTGGTGGTGGATGTGCAACTACATCAGCTATTGCAGGAGGTACAGGAGGTAATGCAGGAAGTAATGGAGCAGCATCAACAACTTGTACTACCAACGGATTAGGTGGTGCTGTTGCAACAGGTGGAAATCAGGCTTCTGGAGGTGGAGGATCTTCCACAACTGGTAGTGGTGGTGGTGGTGGTGGTGGATTTTATGGAAATACTTCAGCATCTCAGATATATTTTGGTTCAGGAGGAGGAGGTGGTGGTGGTGGCGCACAGGCTACTGGTGGTACTGGTGGTGCAGGTGGAACAGGCGGAGGAATTATTTATATAAGTGCATCTACTGTATCAGCTACAGGATCTATCACTGCGACTGGTTCAGCAGGATACGTTGCTAGTGCTTCAGGTGGAGCTTCAGGTGGTGGAGGTGCAGGTGGATCAGTTTATATTAATACACAGACTGATACTGGAACATGGACATCTCTTGTTACTGCTCTAGGAGGTACTGGTGGAACATCAGGAAACCACATAGCTGGCGGTGGTAATGGTGGAAATGGACGCATATTTATAGAGTACACCGATACATCAGCCCCATCCACAAATCCAACCTCGAATTTATTTCAAGTACCCTATCATGGTACTCCCGGAACTGAACTCGACCTTTCTTCGTATTTGGGTCGTGCGATATATCACTTCAATGATGGATCAGGATCAATCGTCAAGGAAGAGTCAAATGGAGTCACTGGAACAATCACAGGTGGCGTTACATGGAAAAACAGTGAATATTGCATCTCAGATAAATGTCTCTATTTAGATGGTGCAAATGGAACCGTTACTATGACCAATCCTTTAAACTCGGTTAAAACTATCTCATTTTGGGTCAACCCTTCTACAACAACAGAACCCCTTATCGACTTAAACGGGAGTGCTTATATACAGGTATCTTCAGGTACTATTTCTGCTACCGGATTTACATCACCGACAATTTATGTTAATGGAAAAGTATCCTCTACATTACTTGCCAACCAATGGCAAATAGTTACGGTTACTAGTGCAACAGCAGTTGTTCCTTCTACCTTTACTGTCGGTAAAATTTCAACAAGTTATGGTCAAGGTTTTTTTGATGAACTTCGTATATTTAACACTGAATACTCAGCTTCACAAATTCGAATGCTCTACAATACACCAGGAGATTCTTATGGATCAGCAGTATCTATCGGATCAAAGAAAAATATGTTATTAGATGGTCTTGTTGGATACTGGAAAATGGATGAAACCACTGCAAACACCTGTTCAGGAGGAGTGAATGATAATTGTGATTCTTCAGGAAATAATAATGATATTGCATGGACAAATACAACTTCTTCAGCTGGTAAATTTGGTAATGGCTCATATTATGGTGGATCAGCACACTCATCAGGTCCATTTGCTGGAATTTCTTCAACAAAAAGATGGACCATTTCAGGTTGGTTCAAAACTACAGATACATTGGCATACTTATTTGATTCCAGAAATACATCCACCAATGGTGCATGTTTGTATACAGAAGGCACAACGATTGGCGTCTGTGTGTATGCGAATGGCACAGGCAATAATTATAAAGATTATATCTACACCCCTGGAACATCAGTAACAGATGGTAATTGGCATTTCTACGTGTTTACTCGAGATGAAGACAACTCAATTTCTTTGTATATTGACAATCAAAAACTCACACCATCTACTATCATTACTGATAATGATATGTCATCGTATAATGAAACATGGACATCAATAACTTTAGGCGATCGATATAATTATTTATATTCTTATCAATTTACTGGCTACCTCGATGAGTATCGAGTCTATAATCGAGCTTTAACAAGTGATGAAATGACTAAGCTTTATACTTATGCACCCGAGCCAGTTGTATTTTTAAAATTTGACGAAAATAGTGGAAACACAGTATATGATTCAAGTGGAAATAATTGGTCTGGAACATTATCAAATAGCCCCACATGGACTACTGGTAAGTTTGGGTCAGCACTTTTATTTAACGGATCCTCTCAAAATGTCATCATCAATCCAAATAATGGATTATCAGCAACATCAGGAAGCATATCTGCATGGGTATACCCAACAGTTTCATCACCAACTGCTAATGAAATGATAGTTGAAGGTAATCGAGAAACTAATCGCATTTATCTAACTCGATTGCCAACTACAGGAAACTTAGGTATTAGTCTCGGAAATAATTCAAATATAGATTCTGGAATTGTCATTCCCATAAATACATGGAGTTACGTTGGAATGACATGGAACTCTGGCACCTATGCAATATATTTTAATGGGAAAAATGTAAGTACAAGCACATACTCTGGACTAACTTCACTTGATGGATATTCATCAATCGGATCATACAGTGATTTAGTAGCTCCTGATTCATGGTTTACGGGGAAAATAGATGCTGTCCTCATGTACAATTACGCTCGTACCCAAAAACAAATACTAGAAGATATGAATAGTGGGGCATCAATTACAAGTAATACTGAAAACACTACCATTGGATATTGGAAATTTGATGATGGTATAGGAACTACAGCACACGATTCAAGTATATATCAAAAAGACCTTACTCTTTCTTCATCTTCTGCATGGACCACCGCTGGAAAATTTGATGGCGCTTATAACGGCTCAGCGGATGGCATGAGAATGAGTAGAGCTGACGATAATGATTTTGATTTTCTTGGAACTGATAGTTTTTCAATATCAACATGGTTTAAAAGAAGTACTATCGCTACAAATAGTGAGTATATACTGTACAAGCAGGCAAATAGTGCTGGATATACAATATATATGGATGGAGCCACAGGCAAAATTATTTTTGGAACTGGTAGTGGAACAGGTGTTTTTCCCATCGACTCTATTGGTACATATGCCCCTACTCGATACGATAACAACGCATGGCACTATTTGACAGCTATTAAAAATGGATCAACCTCAATATCGTTGTATATCGATGGAAAACTAGTAGATAGTAAAACGTCATTAACAGGCACTGGATCACTTGCAAACACTGGAGCTATTTATATTGGTGATGCCAATAATACAAATGGTACTGATGAATTTCTTGGATCGATAGATGAAATGAAGATATATCGCGGAGCCCTTTCTTCTGATGAAGTCCTTGTAGATTATAATCGAGGAAAATCAGTAGTGCTCGGAGCCCTTTCCACTGAATCAGACGGAAAAACACTTGCTAATTCATCCGATCGAAGTTTTTGTGTACCAGGAGATACAACGGCATGTACACCACCCGTCGCATATTGGAATTTTGATGAAAATACTGGGACAACTCTATATGATATAAGTTCAAATAAAAACACGGGTACATTATATAATTCACCATCATGGAGCCAAGGAAAATATGGATCAGCACTAAATTTCAGCCTTTCATCATTACAATATGTAGGAACAACATCTGGTAGTAGTAGCAATCTTAATCTACCTAGTGATATGACTATTTCCGTCTGGATAAAACCAACTACGGTATCTGTAAGTTCTACTACTGGTTGGTATGATATTGTGTCAAATTATGATCAAAATAATGGACTTTCTCAATACGAATTAGGCCTTACTAATAACACAGGCACCGCAAATAGTACGATTGTAGAATTTGCAAACGGAATTGGAAATGGTACTCTTGGTATGTGGAATGACTTTAAATCGAGTTATAAACCAACCGCGAATGTGTGGTGTCATATTGTAGTAACAAGGGATGTAAATGAAAATGTTTTTTTCTATATTAATGGAGTAAAACAAACATCCATTGACTTTAATCTTTACGGCGTACCTCCAACTGCTGGAAATGCCGTTATTGGCAGAGATTTTAATGGTAATCAATCTTTTGACGGCTTAATAGATGAATTAAAAATGTATAATTACGTACGTACCCCAGCTCAAATTGCATGGGATTATAATGGAGGAAAACCTATAGGTCAATGGCGATTTGACGAATGTCAAGGCACCACTGCATATGATGTTACAGGAAACGGTAGAAACGCAACCATCACAATTGGAGCAACAGGATCGTATACATCGGTGGGAACCTGTAGTTCTGGTACCTCTACTCAAGCATGGAATGCTGGAACAACAGGCAAGCTCAATAATGCAATAGCCTTTGATGGATCAGATGATTATGCCAGCACAAGCAACGTTGCTCTCATAGGAGTTAACTCCGTCACATATACCAATGTAAGTTGGGGTGGGTGGTTTAATCCTTCATCAACTCCAACATCCAAAACACTTATACATAAAGGAAATGAATTCCGACTTACTACAAATTCATCAAATCAACCACTTTGTCAAATTTATTCAGCATCATGGCAAACAGGAGCGACATCAACAATAGCATTAGACAATAATACATGGAGTCATATTATGTGTGTATACAATGGAACTACATTAAAAACATATCAAAATGGCAAAGAAGTTGCGAGTGTAGCACGAACAAATAATATAACTAGTTTAAGTACAACCCCAGTAAATATTGGGAGAGATAGCGCAGGAACAGGATATTTTCCGGGACTGATTGATGATGTACGAATTTATACTTATGCCCTCACCCCCCAACAAGTACAAACCGCAATGAATGATGATGCAACAATGCGTATTGCACAATAAATTCAAAAAATATTCTGATACACTTTAATAGTCCATGACTTTAGACTTTAGACTTTAGACTTAATCATATGCCAAACCCTTTATTTATTCTTGAATACACTTTTATCTTTATCATAGGACTTTTTATTGGATCATTCTTAAATGTACTTGCCGATCGATTATCAAACGAAGAAACGCTAAGGGGAAGATCTCATTGTGATTCTTGCAAACATATATTGGGCATATTCGACCTCATTCCCCTATTTTCATTTCTTTTTCTAAAAGGTAAATGTCGCTATTGTAAAAAGAAATTTTCATGGGTGTATCCCTTTATCGAATTATTTACGGGCGTTTTTTTTGCACTCACTTGGTATTTTACACCATTACCAACATTTACATCAGCCCTCTATGATATCACTCAACAGACAACACTTTTCTCCTCTCCCCTTCTGATTGTTCAACGATTGATATATCTCATCATCACGAGTATTTTGATAGTGATCTTTTTTGCCGATATCAAATATCAGATCATCCCCGATGAGATGCAAATTAGTTTTATAATCGCTTCTTTTTTTCTTCATATCACACAACATCCTTCATTCCAATTTTTTGGCATACAGATACTTTCAGGACTCGGAGTAATGACTCCTATACTTCTTATCTATTTATTCACAAAAGGTCGCGGTATGGGATTTGGCGACGTAAAATTTGCCTTTGGCATGGGTTTTCTCCTTGGAATTATTTCTGGATTATTTGCACTTTATATCGCTTTTATTACTGGTGCAATTATAGGGGTAGGGCTTATATTTTTTGGAAATAAAAAATTAAAAAGTAAGATCGCATTTGGTCCATTTCTCATTATTGGAGTTGTTGTCATGTTCTTTGGTGGATCACCCATTCTTACCTTCTTAAAATCTATTTATGGATTTTAACTAATAATTGATGAGAATTATGAAAGTGCTCTGTCATTCCGACGAAAGTCGGAATCTATCTTTATAGTTTGAGCATGCATTTATATACCGATCATAACTCACAATACGAATTAATTTGAGTAGTTAGAGCTTACGAGGGTATATGCTGATCGCAATTCATATCACGAGAAATATCTTAGCACACCACGTCTACTTTATCTCCTCATTTACTGGTATAATGAGGCTCAGTTAATAATTATTTTATATATGGAACAAACACTCATCGTTTTGAAACCAGATGCAGTCTCACGAGGCATCATGGGAGATATCATTACTCGTTTTGAAAAAATAGGCTTAAAGATGGTCGCAGGAAGCTTTATGATCGTTACAAAAGAGCTCGCCGATAAACACTATCCAGCAAGTCGCACAGAATTTATTGTCGGAATGGCAAATAAAACCATCGAAAACTATAAAGAACTCGGACTTGATTTAGACAAAGATTTTGGAACAACTGACCCCCTTAAAATCGGTCTAAAAATTCGTGAATGGTTAGTTGATGCAATCACATCCGGGCCCGTACTCGCAATGATATGGGAAGGACCTCATGCAGTCGAACTCGTAAGAAAAATAGTCGGACACACACTTCCATTAAAAGCACTCCCGGGAACAATTCGTGGTGATTATTCATACGATTCATCTGCATTAGCTAACTTTGGCAAACGACCAATAAAAAATATGGTACATGCTTCAGGAAACGTCGAAGAAGCTGAATTTGAAGTTAAGTTATGGTCAAAACTACTTCCTATTCATAAATATACACGTGTGGAAGAAGTAGTGATGAAATAATTATTGAGTCAATTTTTGTTGAAAATCAGACCCGAGGATGAGAAGAACATCTCCCTCGGGTTTTTTTTCACCCACTGGAAGTTCTACCTTCACTCCCCCCGTTTCAAAAAGAAGTGTATCGATAATCCCTTGAGGAATTTCTTTCAAACGTATCACCTGCGTTTTTGCATAATCTGCTTTTTGCGCATTTAAAAGATCTAATATCTCAATTCCTTTTACCTTAAAAGCAAGATATTTTTTTGCTTTTCCACCAAGACCTTTTGCATTTGTGCCATTATAGATCACTACCTTTAATGGCATACTAGTTGGCGATGGTTCTACTATTCGAGTGATCTGAGCTGAAGGTGAAGAAGTCTGAACACCTGCAACCTGTGCACGATTTTCGATATTCAAAGGTGCAACTTCAATAATTTTATTATCTTTTGGTCTGTATAATATCGCTTTTTGTGCGTTCGTGTATATGAGGACTTTATCTCCATTTTCCGCTTGACGAAAAAAAGATTGTTTGTTTACCTTTGTTTTATCTGCAACCGTAGCGAGTGTAGGTTTTTCATCTGTTGGTAATTGCATAAGTTGACCAATCTTTTGCATGGTAGAATCAACTTCGTTAGCGACTGCTTTCCCGGGATTATTTATCAGATCTTTTGCAGATTGGTATTGATTATAATAATAATATGATGTATACACCGCACCCCCAATTCCCCCTATGATCAAAAGGGTAAATAAGTTTTTTTTCAAAGACGAAATTTTTACATGAAAAGAAAAAACATCAGGATCGATATCATTTTTCTGTGGTTTTTTATAAAAATTTGACATACGTACATTGTATACCCAACGGTGATAAAATTGCAATAAATTATGGCGGGTTTAACGGAATTAAAGTAGGAGAAATCAACACAGCAGATGTAGTGGCATCTGGAGGTGTGTCAATATCTCCCGCACTAAAAGCTATCCATGAAAAAACGATATCCCGATTTGCTGGCTTATTCAACTTTACTGTAAATCCTTCGTTCGTAATATCAGAAACAATAAACTGATACCCATTCTGAAGTAGAATATTTGCACTCGCTGATGCCTCATCAATTGAAACTACCGAAGAAACTACAATTGGTTTTGTATCATAGATTGACTTAAAAGAAACACGAACATTTTCTTGACCAGACGGAATTGTTACATACCCCGCAGTATCACGATTAAATGTCGGACGTTTACCAAACAAAACATTATCTTTAAAAGATGTTGAGCCAAGAAAAGATGCCCATTGCTCAATAATTATATTTTTGCCCGTTATTGTATTTATTACATTTAATATCCCTTCAACAAGAGTATTTCCTCCCACATTCAAATGACCAGAAACGGTTGCTTCTGAGACAATTAAGCCATCCTGACGCAATAATGATCCTTGAGTTGCTGATAATATAGGTATATCATTTAAAGGCGCAGATTGTGATGCAATCATTTCAAGATTTTCAATTCTATTTGATAATGAGTCAAGCGTAGTCGATAAATCTTCAATTCCGTTAATTTTATTTGCACGAATTTCTTTTACATCCAACGTTCCTGAAAGTGTTGCACTTCCTTGGCTATCAACCGAAAAAACAGCTGAATCTGAGGCATTTTGATTGCTGATAATAAAAGCACCATTATCATCGAGCAACATACGTATGTTTTTATCAAGAGAACTTGTTATTAGATCTGTAGATACGTGTTGAGTTGTTATTTCTGGAGCAATAACATCAAGACCTGCAACTACACGATCTGTAACTACATATGATAAATCTTCTTTTTTTATTTTTGCCTTATCATTTAGTAAATTATCTAAAATAATTTTATCTGAGGAGCTAGTATCTGTGAAGAGAGGAGAAATAGTACCCGTGTTATATGCTGTTTTAATAAATGTTAATACTTTTCCAACATCTGCACCATCATATGATTCCATTGCAAGACCAATAATTGGCCCTGCCTTTGTCGCTTTCATTGCTACTCCTGTTATTGATGATGATGTTAGATAATCGCCTGCAACAATCGCTCCATTTTCAGTGGATACTTTTACAGGAACACGACCTGATAAAGCTATTGCGATAGGATTACCATACCCACCTTTATCTCCGATAACAATAGCTGGCTTGGTAGAAACTACACCAATAATGGACGGATCATATGCTTTTATACTTCTTTTTACTCCAGAAGTAACAGTAGAATCTAATACCATCACTTCTCCGGGTTCTGCTGTATTTGCCGAATAATACACTTCTGCCAAATCTGCAGCTCCATTTAACTCACGATATCTCAAAATACTATTTTTTTCCACAATTGTTGCTGCTGCATTTGAGACGGACTGTGCCCATGTAAAATTAAAGTTACCCGCGTTCGCCCCTGCTTGAGCTAATCCACTAACACTGATCGCATATGGCATACCCGTTGCCGATGATGGATTTCCAATACATCCAGTTCCACCAGTTGAGTATGCGCACGCGGCACCTGTAATTTGTGTTATCTGAATGTTACCAGAAAAAGAATATGTTGATCCTGCAGGTCCAGTAGCACCTATACGTATATCTCCTGTTGTGTTTGCAGTATATTTCGCATCTATTTCATAAAAATATGCGGTGCTTGCAGACATTGCAAAAAGTAACGCATCATCATTTTGCAAAGTTGCGTTCGATACAACAGATTCACTTGCATCTTTTTCTACCTGTATGGTACCATCACCCCTCACAGTACAATCTGTTTGACCACCTCCTGCATTATTAACACAATCTATTCCTGCTCCAATGAAATTAAGATTTGGTTGTGAAGCAAGTGCTACTCCCTCATTTTCAATAGTTGTAACACCTCCAGAAGGCCCTGACGCGGTAGACCATGTCAAATTACCTGAGCCATCATTTTTTAAATAAGTTGTGATACCACCTGATTCAGAAGGAAATGAATATGCCACATTATTGATACGAGTAATATTTCCTGAGTTATTTACCATAAATGGAGAAGTTGCGCCGGCACCAATAGCAAGAGAAGCACCTGGAGAAGTAGTACCAATACCAACATTACCATTATCAAGAATTACAAATGTATCAACACCAGTATTTCCTTGAGTTCTAAAATTAAATCCTGTTGTTGATCCTGATCCAACTAATGCTAATCGTGCAAGGGTTCCTGTGGTTCCTATCCCTACATTTCCTGCACCTGTAAATCCAAAGTTATATCCACCCATTGCAATCTCTGTTATCTTTGATAAGGTTCCTCCTAATTGAATCGTATTTGAAGATCTTGTCAATCCATTTGAAAATGTAAGAGGAATTTCAAACGAAGATGTTGACTGAATAGATAACACACCACTACCATTTGCAAGTAATAACCCATTTGTAAGGTTTGAAAATTGTATTGATCCAGAAGAAGTAATTCCAGTAGTTGCAATAATAGCGCCACTAGAATTTATTTGGAATTGAGAAGTATTTCCAATTGAAAAAAATGATAGTGGATTTGTTGTACCAATCCCTATATTTCCTAATCCATTCGGCGAAATCGTAAAATGTTCGTTCGTACCTGTTGTAATATCAGTTGATGCACCAGAAAAAATCAATCCTGTTGATCCAATAGTTTTGTTTGTAAACGATTGTGCAGTTGTTAAATCTGCTAGAGTAATAGTACCAGCAGGTAGTGTTGCATTGGTAGTGTTTGAAGTTGTGATAGTAAGAGCATTTGATCCTGATGTGGTAAAATTGCCCCCAAATTGTATAGTTGCACCAGTTGGTATCGTAAGAGTTCCATTTGTATTTGTTACGTTTAATCCATTTACTTTTTTTGCATTCATCGCATACGCTGTTGCCGAAAAACGTATTCGTGGTGATAACTCAGTTCCTCCATTTACTTTTATACCAAGGAATAAATTATCATTGTCAAATATAGTTGCACCAAATGGAGTTACTGATCCTAAAGAAGCACGAAAAATACCATCAGTTACTGTCAATGATTGATCTTCTGTCCAAAGATTAGTCCCTGCAGAAGAAGCATCATACAAAGTGAAAGTAAATGTATAAGAAGTATTTGACACATTTGTCCCATCAGTAAAATTAACAAGCTTTCCTTGAAAATTTATTTTTTCATAAATACCTGCGTTTCCATAAACAGGGAAACAAGTAGAAAGTAACGTTATCACAAGCCCCACGAGTGGGAAGAAAAAAATATTCTTTATAGAAGTTCTTAATCGGGCCTTCATAATAATCCAGAACTCCCTATATGCGTATACCCTTATATAAATATACATAATAGCAAAAAATAGTTCAAGAGCAGATTATTCTTATCATAATCTAATCATTTTATAGTTTTTCTACATATATATTTTTTACACTATTAAAATAACCTAAACTTGACGAAATGAAATGATTACGATAAGATAAATAAAATGAGAACTTTATCATATACAAAAAAAGTGAGTATAAAAAAATCAGTCTCTGATTTTGAAGAAATATATAAAGATATTATAACTTTTCCCCTTCATCCACGTATTATTGCACAGCTTCGTTGGAACGGAATCCAAAAACGCATTTACTACAATCTCCGACCCCTTATGCAACAGGTTTCACTGAACTCGATTGCACAAATAATTTCACTTAAACGAATGCCTCATTCCATGGTCGAAAAACAAATATTGTGTCTCAAGGAAACCTATGATTATGTATATGATGAATGGTTGTGTAAAAAAACACTTCCAGAAGAAATTCATATTCAAAATATAAGTGAAAAAATATTTGGTAAAAAAAATAGTGAGCTACTTCCTATTTCATCTCTTTTATCTTATACACTTCAAGGAAATGATGAACCAATTGTAAAAGCCTCACTCATTTACATTCATCTCCGAATAAATTCTCAAGATCTACCCCTCGCACATATTGTAGCTCAATACACAACCCATCTTATACTTTTTTCATTTGGGTATGATTTTAGGGAGATGATTGTATTTGATGAATGGTTTTACTTAAATAAAAATGAGATTTCTCAACAAATTCAAGTTGCCATAAAACAAAATTCTGCAACGGAGTGGATAGAATATTTTGTTACTAGCTACGCTGATCTAGCAAAAAAACAATTTAACAAAATTCAAGATGAAATAAAAAACATAGATGTAATTACATCAACTCAATTGACCGATCGTCAACGCGCAATCCTAACTTTTATCTCAAATCCTGAAAAACGAATATCAAACAGAGACGTGCAAAAATTATTTCATGTTTCTCAAATTACTGCCTCTCGAGATCTAACTTCACTAGCAGAAAAGGGATTAGTCTTGATTATTGGAAAAGGACGCTCAACATATTATTCAAAGATATAAATTCTCATTCAATTTTTTTTGAGAATACTTTATGATGAATACATCATGAAGAAAAATTCAATATATATTTTTTTTATCATTATTTATGGAGTAGTCTTATGTTCCAGTCAAGTAATTGCTGGTCCATCAAACTCTACCTACGAAATCAAACAATATGGTTTTGGAACGGGAGGAAGCGAAGGGACCTCAAATGGAAGTGTCTCAATAAATGCAATTGTAGGTGAAGACGGAGGAACGAACGGAAATAATGGAACTCAATCATTAGGTGATGGGCTTATTTTTACACAACAAACACATGTACCACCTCCACCAACAGTTACAAATCCTTCAAGTTATTACGATCGTTTGAAATTTGTTATAAACACCGGAAATAATCCATCAGATACCACTTATGCTGTTGCGATAAGCCCTGATAATTTTGTAACAACGTATTATGTACAAAATGATAACACACTCGGAACCACATTGGGGAATGAAGACAGACAACTCTATTCAACATGGGGAGGTACAAACGGAACAATTGTTTCTGGACTTAATCAAGACACTACCTATTATCTCAAAGTGAAGGCTATGCAAGGAGCTTATACTGAATCTCAGTATAGTCAGAATGGATCTGCCACTACATCCGTTCCTTCTCTTACATTTCAAGTTAGTTCTGATAGTATTTCATTTGATAATCTGAACTCAGGTAACTCACACACTGATAACACAAAATCAACCACATTAACTACATCAACAAATGCATATAATGGATACATTGTATACGGTCGTGTAATAAATCCCCTCACCTATGATACATTCACAATCCCCAATTATTCCTCAACTAATTCAAGTCCGAGCACCTGGGCAGGATATGGATTTGGATATTCAACTGATGATACAAGTTTAACTGGAGGAACGGGAAATAGATTTACAAATGGAGGTGTAAAATATGCAGGTTTTGTCACCACTTCTCCTGGTGATCCCGTTGCAGATTATTCTGGTCCTATCTCAACACCTCTGAGCAATGATCAACATATAATTTCATATCAAGTAAAAACAGACCCTAGTCAACCAGCAGGAATGTATAAAACATCTTTGTTATATATTGTTGTTCCTCAATTTTAATGATAATAAATAGAATAATTAAAAAATATTTTGTATTGAATATTGTGATTGGAATTTTTCTTATAATATGTATTCCTGTATCTGCACAAGAAAAACGAGTTGGAATTCAGGTTTCACCTGCAATAATATCCCTCTCACTTTCTCCAGGAAAAACAATATCTCAAACAATAAAAATTTCTAACATCACTGAGACGCAGATTCCAATGAGGCTCTCAACATATGATTTACAAAGTCCTGATGATGATACCACTCCTCTCCCCCTTTCAAGAGCTTCAGAATTACTTAAATGGCTTACTATTTCACCTAAAGATATCGTTCTTGGCCCTCACGAAACGAAAGAAATCACACTTACAATTCAGCCACCAAACGTGGTACGAACAGGAGGATATTATGCAACTCTGTATTTAGAATCATTAGTTATTCAAAGTGCGAATATAAATAATTCACGAGTTATTCCCAACATTCTCATACCTATTTTTACTGGAGTTAATCTGGCGCCTGTCAAATCACATGAAGCTGAAATCATCTCTCCCCAATTACCTTTCATAATGGTGCGAGATACTAATACACAAATACTTTTTAATGTTGCAAATAATGATATATTTCATTTTAGTGCCCAACCAAAATTAGCATTCCAGAACATCATCTCACGTGAAGACTTCAACTCAAAATTTGAGGAAAAAATAGTATTCCCTGGAAAATCTCGAAAATGGAATGTACCATTCAAAGTTTCACAAAATCCAGGAATTTATAAAGAAATTTTATCTATATCAGTTGGAAATGGTTTACAAAAACAACACACTCAATATGTATTTATCGCTCCCTCAATATGGACGATGATTTTCATTTTTATATCTATTCTTATTTTTATATTCATTCAATTGAGAAAAAATATTGTTAGAGCTATCCGCGCTATTATATTTAATGAATAATAGAATACATTTTGCTCAAAATGTCATTGACTTTTGAACTAAAATAATATTAACTGATATTATGCTTACGAAAGAAACCAATAGAAAAATTAAACTAAGTATCCTTTTTGCTTCAATACTGATTGGGGGATATTTATTTACTCCATTTGGACAAAGTTTTATTCAACAAGTTCAAGCAGGAGCGTTAAGTGCTTCTAAAATAACAATATCTGATTCACGAGCATCAAATGCAGCAACTACGCATACATTTAATTTAACAACAGGAACGACAGGTACAATTGCATCCATTGATTTTCAATATTGCACCTCTGCATCAGGAACTTGTACTGCACCAACAGGTCTAACGCTTGGCACAACTATTGGAACTGCTTCGGGAATTGGGGCGGGTACCGCAAGTGTTGCCTCAAACACCGTAACATATACGGTTACATCTCCTGCTTCTATAACAAGTAGTACAGCCATTAGTATTCCTTTCACAAATGTGACAAATCCATCAGTCATAAATACTTCATATTATGTGCGAGTCACAACAAAAACAGGTGCTTCTGCTACGATTGATACAGGTACTGTTGCTTTTGCTATTCTTGACACAACATCTATTTCTGTTACTGCCTCTGTTGATCCTACACTTTCATTTTCTTTAGCAGCAGTTGGTTCAACAAGTCTTGTGAATAATGCATCAACAACGGTAACAACAACAGCAACTACTATTCCTTTTGGAACATTAACAGCCAATACGCCATCACGAGCTGCTCATGATGTAACTGTTACAACAAATGCAGGTAGCGGATATACAGTAACTGTGAAAAATTTAGCAACACCACCTCTAACTTTTGGATCTCAAAATATTGATGAATTTTCAGGTACTAATACAGCTCCTACAACATGGTCGTCACCAGCGGGTGTATCGGCAAGTGTAAACACAGGATACTTTGGGTATACAACTGAAGATCCATCATTATGTACAGGAACGGCATCACGTTTTAGTTCTAATAAATGGGCCGGAGGAGGTACCACTCAAGAAGAGCTTATTTGTAGCGCAACAGGAGTGAATGCACAAACAACTCGTGTAGGTTGGCAAGTAGAAGTAAATGGCGTACAACCAGCAGGAAGTTATTCAGGAACAGTTATACTGGTCGCAACCCCTACCTATTGATCATACTCAATATTCATACTCTTCAATTTGATTTTGAGTATATTTTGTTATAATGAATAATTAACTTACTACCATGACTATACAAAAAAAATCACTTTCAGGAAAAAAAACAATATTAACTATTGTGACATCAAGTATATTTATCACAATTTTATTACTGAGTACCTATACAACAATAGCTCAAACCTTCAACCCTGCACAAACTCTTGAGATATCTCCACCAACTCAAGATCTCGAAACAGATCCAGGGAAAGAAATAGTAATTAAATCGAAAATACGAAATAGAACTGCAAATATACTCAATATGAAGGTTCATCTTGAAGATATTGTCGCTCAGGAAGATCAAGGACAGATTGCTCTAGTTAATCGCGGTTCCAACTCTATTTCACGTTGGGGCGGAGTGAAACCAGAGACCTTTTCTCTTGAGGCAGGTGCCGAACAAGAAGTAATAGCAACCCTCAAAATACCTTCAAAGAATGTTGCCGGCGGTCAATATGGAGCTTTTGTTTTTAGCACTGTCTCAAAGCAAACGGCTAATACCGCGTCGGTCAATCAGGAGATAGCTTCATTATTTTTAGTCAGAGTATCGGGAGAAATAAACGAGAATATCCAATCAGTGTACTTTCAAACTCCTCCCTTTCAAGAATATGGACCAGTCCCTATGACACTCAAATTAAAAAATACAGGAAACGTATTTGTTAAAATAACAGGACTCATTAGCGTAACAGATATGCTCGGAAACAAAGTGGCAGACGTAGTTATTCCTCCAACAAACATATTAAATTCTGCAGAACGCATCATTACCACACCTCTCAAAAATATATTTTTATTAGGAAGATATCAAGCAACAGCTATCATATATTATGGTTCTAAAAATGATTCATTAACTATAACAACTTCATTTTTTGCTTTTCCCATCAAACTAGCATCTATCATTGCAGGAATTTTACTTGTAATCTGGTTCATGCGAAAACGTCTCAATAAAGCACTTAAAGCATTCTCGGGAAAGTAATATGAAACGTTTTTTCCTCACAGCTCTAGTTTTTTTTATATGTGGATTTTTTTTCCATGCATGGCTTTTTCCTTCAGCATTTGTTGGAAAACCTGAAATTGAGTTACTTTCTGCATCAAAAAAAATAATAGGAATGCCTGAAGAAACAGGAACGGAAAATCTTATCACACAGGTATCTCTAAAAGAGGGTAAGTTTGACCCATCAACAGTTTCAATTGGTTATGGAAGATATATTGCAATAATAAATAACAATGAAACAGCAAGAATGGATCTTAGATCAGATATTAAAGAATTACAAACAATACGACCGTACGGAAAATCTGAGCAATTACAAACCTCACTTTATACTCGTGGAACACACATAGTAAAAGACACTATTTCAGGTGCAGAACTCACCATTTTTATCAAGTAAAGAATCACTTATTGAACTTATGTTTAGACCACTTTAAGATATCTTCAACACGTCCACTCCATACATATATACTCATCAATAAAAGAAATGGCACAATACTTAATATTCCAGAAAACAATAAAAATCCGACTACACAGACAAAACTTAAGGTCCAGAAAACCATATCTATCCATTTATCAACTATGTTCAATACCTCACGAAATTCAGCCTGAAAGCCAAAAAATGACCGTTTAGTTGTCTTCTCTCTCAAACTATCAAGAATTTCTACAATCAACAATACTACTCCCATAAAAAATGCAAATGCATTACGAGCAAGTAATGAAGAAAATATAATACTACTTTGAGAAGATACATAATCTGATACTTTCAATATGCTTGAATTTATATCTTTATATATTGAATAGATTGAGTTTTGCGATTCCATTTCAAGTATGGGAAATAGTTGATTGTTTTCATTGATAAAAATTGATTTTTCAAGTGTTTTGTATCGTGGAGCAACGACAGTTAATTTATATTCTCCTTCTATGAGAGGCAGAAGTACTTTTCCCTGATTATCTGAATTATAATCAGGAACTAATTGATTTTCTGCATTACTCAAACGAAAAGAAGAATTAAAATCAATATATTTTTTTGTTTTTTGATTTAGATATTTTATATTTAGTTTAGCTCCTTCAATTGGCTGATTGTTTGACTTGTCAACTATCTGGATTGACTCACGAAGTATAAGATATCCGGGAATAATCATTGTACTTGACCCTCCATAAATATCTTTAGCAATTATTTGGATTCTATACTTTCCCACAACATCAGGCAATTTTAGATTTCCTGAAAAAATACCCTGTATCACTTCTTTGAGATCTGAACTATCACGATTGTATTCAACTCGAGATGACGTTGCAGATAATACAGAGTCGTTTTGGACCTGTACTATAAGTGATTCAATCAATTTAGATTGATCTATAGGAATAGTAAATTTTATAAGGGAAGAGGTTGGCAATAATACAAAAGGAACATGCATCGAAAATATTGGTAAATCATACCAATGTATAACAAAATCACGAATAGTATATAAAGCTAATGCCTTTGAAGTTGTGAATGAAAAAACTTGTGAAACCCGTTCTTCTGATTTTTCTGAAGTTAGGATAATATTTACACAATAAGTAGTCCCTGATTGAAGTGATGTGATTGTTAATGTGTGATCTGATTTATTTTCTATTCCTTCTTTTGATTCTCCAACCTGACTATTACATTTTGATAGAGTATATAAATATTTGAATTTTGTATCAGCAATAATACGCATGGTTGCACTCGTATCGTTTACAGCACTAATTGATACACGAGCGTTCATTTTTTGTACTACGGAAATTATTTTTTGTGTTGGTGAAATGTTAATTTTTGGCATAGGTGTTGCTGATGGACCAGGACCTGGAGTTGAAGTGGGAGAAATTATTTTACTTGTTGGAAGAGGGATAGTGGGAAGCGGTGTAAGCGTAGGTGTGGGTGTTTCTGTAGGTATTGGAGTTGGTGTTGCTGTAGGATTTGGCAATCCTCTGACCGTTATACTTGATTCTACAGGAGTTAATTGTAATGCTACAAAAGTACCACCAATATATACTCTATTTGTCAATGATATATCATAAGGGATAGGATTTTTCACACGTAATGTAAACTGAACAGTGTTTGAATTTACCGAAGGATCGAGAGAATTTATATTCCAATGTATTGTATTATTGTTCAAATTAACTATCGGAATAGCGCCTTCTGATGATGTAATGGCGGATCCAACTACATATTCTAATGTTTCTATCTGATTTGAAGGCGTGCCAACTACGATACCCTTGTCCCAACCAGCGACTAATTCAACTGGTAAAGAATTGGGAGCAGATGATCTATAGGCAACTGTATAGTTGACTAAATCACCAGGTGCTAACTCTCCAGTTGCATCATTTTGAATAGATAAGATAAAATCACTTGCATGAGGATTTACAGATGCTGAAACACTTATATTTGAAGTAGTTTGAGCAAAAGTCAATGAAGTAGTTATACCAAAATATATACAGATAAATAATGATATAAAAAACTTCCTCATACATTAAGTATAAAGGAAACATTTTACTTTTGACTTCTGACTTTAGACTTTATAACTTTATGAACTTTATAACTTTATAACTCTTTTCTTCTGACTTCTGACTTTAGACTTTATAACTTTATAACTTTATAACTTTATAACTTTATAACTTTATGAACTTTATAACTCTTTTCTTTAGACTTTTAACTAATTATTTCCTCCGTCTTTATAACATCCGTTTCAAATGGTCCAATCAATGCGATATTTAATTTCTCAGGAATAAAAAATTCTCTTGCTAATTGAACAATATCATCCTTTGTTACTTTTTCAACTTCACCAATAATGTCTTCTGGCATCTCTATTTTTCCTTCTAACAATAATTTTGTTCCCATAAAACTTGCGACTCTGTATGAATCTTCAAGGGAAAGCATCATACGACCTTTTATCATTGCTTTTGCACGAACTATTTCTTCTTCCTTTATATCTCCATTCACAATTTTCATGTGTTCTTGATATGTTACCCGCATAGCTTCTTTTACTTTTTCTACGTCCGTAGGAACGCCTGCTTGTGTAGCTAAATAACCTACATCATGATAATGTTGTCGACCTGTTGATATGTAATAACATAATCCTCTTTTTTCACGAACCTCATCAAATAATCGTGATGACATTCCTCCACCAAGAACAGTACTTAGAACTGACAAAGCTCTTCTTCGGGAATCATTTTGTGAAAATGTACGAAATCCTAAAACAAAATGTGCTTGTTCTGATGGTTTTTTTTGAATAATTATTTGAGGCTTTGATTGTGTTTCTACAACAGGTGTAAATGTATCAACTGGTTGATCTTTCCACATACCAAATTTTTCTTTTGCCACTTCAAGATAATGATTTGAGGTATTTGCATTTTTTGAATTATTAAGTCCACCTGCCACAACAAAAAGGGCATTACTTGGATGATAAAGTTTGTTTATATAATCAAGAAAAATTTGTTTATTTGAATTACGAATTAGTTCCTTTGTGCCAATAATTCGGAAACCAAGAGGGTTTCCCTCATATAACAGTGTTTCAAACATCTGTCCGACAATATCAGAAGGTGTGTCTTCATACATATTGATTTCTTCAATAATGACACCTTTTTCTTTTTCAAGTTCATCCTCAGGAATAAGAGGGTTCAATATCATATCTGAAAGAATGTCAGCGACCTTTGGATATTGATCACTTGTTGTTTTTATAAAATATCCTGTGTGATCTTTACTTGTAAAGGCATTAAATATGCCACCCATTTCATCAATTGTTGAGGCAATGATGGAATAATGTGGATATTTTTTTGAACCTTTAAACGCCATATGTTCAAAAAAGTGTGCAATACCATTATTTGTATCATTCTCATATCGTGAACCAGCACCGACAAGCAACATAGAAGTTACTGTTGGAAATGCTTCTGTATCGATTAAGAGTACTTTTAATCCATTGGGAAGTGTTTGTATATCATATTTCATAGAGAATTATTATAGCAGAATAGACATAGAAGAGTTTGAAGAATTAAATCACATTTGAATTAGATGCTATAAAGTGATAAAATTGGCTATCTGAGATCAATCTCAGGTATTTTTTGTGTGTTTGATTTCAAGGAAAACTCTAATAGTACAACATATGCCTTTGGGCCTGGTTAGAGCAGTCCGCCGATTCGGCGGGTTGGTTCTAGGGCAATACTTTGTTT
>JBAXPW010000024.1:0-20444 GCA_037132015.1 Candidatus Roizmanbacteria bacterium | reverse complement strand
CAACACCCTTACCTGATTCCGCGTTGGGTAACACTTAATTCCATGCAACTCGATTTTTTACATGCTATTTCTCTTTTTCAAAAGTGTGCTATAATGTGATTTTGCACGTTCCGCGTCTCCGTGTAGCTCCGCGTGTCATTCTAAATTCATATATAAATTTATTATATTATTATGTCTCAAAAACTAAAAAAGCATGAACATCCACGACTTGGACAGTTTGCTGCAACAGCAATTTGTGGTAATGACATCCTCTCCTCTTCGCTGTATGTGTCAGGAATAGCAATTATTTTTGCTGGCGTATTTGCTCCCGTTGTTCTTGCAATAGTTGCGCTCGTACTCTTTTTCTATAAAAAAGTATATACAGAGGTAGTTGAGGCACTTCCAATCAATGGCGGAGCTTACAACTGTCTGTTAAACGGAACTTCAAAAACATTTGCAGCAATTGCAGGTGTCATGACTATTCTCTCTTACATTGCAACAGCAGTAATATCTGCTAAGGTAGGTGTTGAATATTTGAGTAAAGTAACCGAAAGTCCCTTATTCAAAATCAATTCACTTCAATTACATAACGATTTTATTGATTTTCTCATGCCAAACGGCCATATCGGTGAAAATACAATTACAATTTTCACAACTATCTTACTACTAACATTTGCTATCCTAGTCATATCAGGTATTAAAGATTCTGCAAAAGTCGCAATGGGCATTTTTGGACTCCACATTATCACACTTATTGGATTTTTAATTTTAGGGGGAATATATTTTGTCAGTGGAGGAAAATCTTATTTTGCAGAAAATCTTACTCAAACTTGGTCAATTGTCTCAAAACAGGGTGGTATTATTATGACACTCTATCTTGCATTTTCAGCATCTCTTCTTGGTGTTTCTGGATTTGAAAGTTCAGCAAATTTTGTGGAAGAACAAGATGCTGGTGTTTTTAGAAAAACACTTCGAAATATGCTTATTGGAGTTGCAATATTTAACCCCTTAATAGCTCTTGTAGTATTAAATTCGATGTCATTTGAAGGAATTGCAAATGCAAAAGATTTTCTTCTCGCAATTGCATCTTTTGATCTTGGCGGTCCCTATTTTGCATTACTTGTTATGGTTGATGCATTCCTAGTTTTGTCTGGAGCTGTTCTAACAGCATACGTTGGCGTAAGTGGATTGATATATCGTATGTCTGCAGATAATTGTCTGCCCATATGGTTTTTAAAAATGAATGACAAAGGATCGTATCCTCGCATTATTATTTCTTTTTTTATACTCTGCGCTTCAATACTGATCATGACAAAAGGTGATTTATTATCTTTGGCAGGAGTTTATACTATAGCATTTCTTGGAGTAATGAGTTTTTTTGCTTTTGGTAATCTTATACTTAAAGAAACAAGAACTGAGCTTAAAAGAACATATAATGCTCCAATTATTTTTGTAATTCTTGCATTTTTTTCAACAGCCTTTGGACTTATTGGAAATATACGTATAGATTTTCAAAATCTAGTATTTTTTGAGATATATTTCTTACCATCGTTAGCTCTTATTTTTATAATTCTTTATCAGGACACAGTTTTAAAAATGGCTATTCGTATATCAAAACCATTTCCAAAAATTTATAGTTGGTTAGATGATAAATTTTCTGATATTGTAAGTGGTAAATTTATCGTTTTTATACACAACAAACATCGTCTTCATGAAATTCTTGAGTATGTCAATCGGAACGAGAGCGGATGGAACATCATCCTCATACATTGTAAAGGTGGTAATGGCGATGAAAAATCATATAAAGAAATTCAAGATGCACTTCCTATATTAAAGGAATCAGGTGTATTTCCTCATTTTAATATTACAACAGTTTATAAAAATGAAGAATTTGGTCCAGAACTTATTGATAAAGTATCAAAAGAATTTAAGGTACGAAAAAATCGTATTATGATAGGGGCAATTCATCATCATCATCCGTATGATTATGCTGAATTAGGTGGGGTGAGAATTATTTTTTAATAATTCCTTGTCTGGGTGTGTTTATGAGACATATAAACAACACTTGTATATATATCCACACATGTAATAATATTAGAAGTATCCGTTTCAGGTATTTTTTTATTTTATATGCATGATGTTGTAGATAATATCCCATTTCAATCAAATTCACCATCTGATTTACCAACGTCAGGAACAAATAAAAGATCAATTATTATTGCAATTGTTTTTTGTATTGCACTGCTCTTCATTATTGTACTTGTGATCTTATTAAATACAAAAAATAGTCAAAAAATCATCCCAGATTTACCACCACGACCACTTATCAATAACGCTCCTACTGGAACTCATGCAACTGAAAGCCGTAGTATACCATTAGCAACTAGACCGCCTCAAAAAATAACACAGGATCCTGATACTCCTATCATGAAAGTTGGAAATGAAAATATTTATACACGTCAATATGAATATATCTCTCGTACATATCCTGGAGATATTAGCTCAACAAGTGTAAAAAAGATCATAATGGACAAATTAGTAGAAGATTCACTTGTTCTTCAAGGCGCACAAAAGGATGGTATTGCAGAAGTAAAAAGTGAGTTACTTAACTCAAAATCATCGGATTTGTATGAACGAAATAGCACTGTCAAAACAATCACAACCCTAATTCGTAATCGAGCAGATAAAGTTAGTGGCGTTATAGCAGCTATATGGTTTTTAAATGAGCGCGTTGGCCCTCTCGGTTATGAAAAAGGTAAAGAGCTCGCATATAAAAAAATTACAGAATTACATGATCTTGTAAAAAGCGGTCAATTAACAATGGAGGGCGCTGTTGACAGAATAAAAAAAGATCCAGAAATTGTTTTCTTAGACAATGCATATAAAGCAAATGCATATATCAAATTTGATGTTCCAAAGAATCAATCTATAACTATTAGTAAGGAATTTGATCAAATAATCTGGAACATGAATCAGGGCGAAATCACTGATGTTTCCACAATCAAAGACTATCAACCTGATCCGAGCAAACCCATTCCTCCACTAGATAAACAAACGCCTGAAACCATAACCAAAACCTATGTTGACGCATTATATGTCTTTGGACAATTGCGTTCAAAGAGTGTTACAGGAAAAGTAATATCATATGAAGATTGGTTACAAAAACAGAGAATAACATTTAAAATAGAGTTATTCAAATAGTATGAAAAAACAATTGATATTATTATTGTTACTCGTTGGTTTTTGTTTTATTTTACCCCATTACTTTAACACAGTTCATGCTGCAAAGGCATTTTTGGTTGTCCGCGTAACTACTGCTAGCACAAATACTCCGTTGAATGATGTAGTGGTAACATGGGTAGATCATGGAGAGAAAGATGGTTGTGGAAATAAAATTATGGAAATGACAAAAAAATCAGGTGAAAAGTCTAGCTTTAAAATATATTATGATTCGGCAGAATTTAATGAACCGAATATTCCGGGAGTCAAGATCTCACACACAGGATCTGGAACAAATACTATTCGCATTATAGAACCGAATGCAGGTATTGCAGTTATATCGGGAGATGAAAATATAAATGGAGGTCGATTTAGTTGTAATTGCGGAGTATATGATTTTAAAATATCCCCACCCACAAATCAAAAGGGATATTTTACCCTTGAAAATGGAACACGCTTGACAGATGAATATCTCGAAAAAGGTTGGTCATATCAAGATATTGGAAATGTAGGTCCAGTGAAAGAATTTAAGGTAAAATTCGTAAGTGAGGGACCAATAATCAAACCTGTACTTCCCACTCAAATAGTAGTTCAACCAACTATCGCTGGCGTTACTCTTGCTCCTACTGTAGTTACTGTTCGACCAACTACAACAACGACAACAGGATCTACAGCAACTACCAAATCACGCCGTTTTGTATGTCTTCAAGCAGATTATTGTCAAAATAACGGTGTTAGTTGCCAAAACGTAGCCGACGCTTCTAAAAAAAATTCAGCAAAATTATCTTTAAAGGATGGATCAGCAACGGATAAAACATTACAACTTCTTCCAGATAAAGACAGTTACATTGTTGAGTGTATGCAGTTAGGCACTGCAAGATATTGTACAACTGGTAATAAAAGCCTTGATATCACTGCCTTTGGAAATTCAATAGGATACGATAAGGCCATTGCAACTCCATATGAATACAAAAAAATTAAACATATTAACTCAACTTCTGGATCTATAGCACCAAACCCAATAAAGGGAGCTCCTGCAGATTCACAGCTCGGAATTTGGGAAAGTACCACAAAATCACAAGTCGGACGTATATTTATGGCCTATGGAGAATTTGAAAGTAGCTCATATAGTGATTATGTTGGTGCAATGCAACAAAGTAGTTTGAATTTCATTGCTGATCAAAAAAAGTGTATACAAATATTCTGGGATCCGTATGGAACAGTTTTCGATGGTCAAACTATGAAACCGCTTGCTGACGCTTCCGTTGCACTTTATAAACAAAATGCATCGGGTACATTTTCAAAAGTAGATGCCTCAGATGTGATAAATGGAATTGAAAATCCTCAAACGACAAAAAAAGACGGTAAGTATTCATTTCATGTACAAGATGGTATATATAAAATAGAAGTTACGCATACACTATATGACGCATATTCAGTTACTTTGGTTCAAAAGGGCAATCAAATACAACATGATATTGCAATGAAAAAAAGAAAAGATATTATTAGATTATTTTAGTTAAATATCAGATTATTATATAATACTGATTAGTTCCTTTGAATACTCACCCGATTGAATCTCCCATAAATATCTATATTGTCCTTTTGGATTATTAATAAGCTCTGTATGAGTTCCCCTCTCGAGAATTTTTCCCTGTTCAATCACAATAATTTCATCCATTTTATGGATTGTTGATAGTCGATGTGCTATTACAATAGTCGTTTTTTCTTTCATCAATATTTCGAGAGCCTCTTGTATGAATTTTTCTGATTCTGAGTCAAGTGAACTGGTTGCTTCATCAAGTATCAAAATTTTGCTATCCTGTAAGATGGCCCGTGCAATAGCTACTCGCTGTCTTTCCCCCCCAGATAACTTAATCCCCCGTTCTCCAACATATGTATTATATTTTTCTGGAAGTTGTGAAATAAATTCATGACAATGAGCTTTTTTTGAGGCTTCTATAATATCATATTCGGATGCATCAGGTTTGCCATATGCTATGTTTTCTGCTAAGGTACGATGAAAAAGCACCGGTTCTTGTGAAACAAATGATATTTGCCTTCTTAAACTTTCTTGATTTGTTTTTATGATGTCTTGACCATCGATCAAAATACTTCCTTCGGTAACATTATAAAATCGTAATAATAGTTTTATTAGTGTCGACTTACCTGATCCCGATTTTGCAACTAGCGCCATTTTTTTTCCTGCTGGAATATGTAATGAAAAATCATCAAAAACTACTTTACTGTTATTATATTTAAAATTAAGATGTTTAATCTCAATCTCCCCTTTTGAAATTAATATATCAATGGCTCCTTCCACATCCTGTACCTCATGTTTTGTATTCATTATTTCTATCATTTCTTCACCTCGCGAGAGACCATCACTTACCTGCCTAATATTTTTACCAAAATCCCATATTCGCATGAATAACCCCCTTAAAAGTCCTTGGAGCATCACAAAGTCGCCGGGAGTTATTTGACCTTGCTTCCAAAATATTATTCCAAAATAAAAAAGAAAAAACTCCAAAGAAAGCATCATTGCTGAAAGTATTGTTTCACTAGAAGTTGCATATATCCAGCTTCGAATCTTAGAAGTTCTCCAATCTGTAGAGATCTGTTCGAGTTGCTTTGATTCACGATGATATGAACTAAAAGAAATAACATTAATGAAGTTGCCAAGAGTATCAGCCAAAAATCCAGATATGCGTGTTTCATTCTTATTTGCATCTGATTCCAAGCTCATACGGCCTGAAACGAGATAAACATTGACGCTTAGAAATATGATCGTCCATATCGATACAATATATGCGAACATCGGGGATATTTGTGCTGTAAAAAATATGGTAACTCCAATAGTAACTAAAGTAGGATAAAGATTATACAACAAGGTATCCGAAACTGTCAGATATGAATCAGACAATCTTGTGATCTTTTTGACCAACGAACCCGCAAATGAATCCGTAAAAAATTTGTATGAATGATGCTGAAGATAATCATATGATTCCTGAACTATGTTACGTACTATTAATGGAGGAACTATTGAATCTATGATTGTTACAACTCGCCAAGACATCCACAAGAAAACATTAATAATAAAGACTTGTTGAATGATGCTTATTAGACTTTCTGATTTAGGACTTGCTCCAAATAAAATATCTATAAAGATTTTATAGTAAGTATTGATATATCCCTCACATACCCTTCCCAAAAATACAAACACAAATGTCAATAAAATCCAACCCACATACTTTTTTGCATGTTTAAGATAAAATTTGAAAGTCTGCAACATTACATGTTTCCGCATATTTGATTATATACATTAATCAAATGTATATCTATAACCCTTTCATAGAAAGTGAAATGCGTTTAAGTTTCGCATCAATACTTACTACTTTTACCTTCACTTGTTGTTGTACTTTTACAAATAAATTTGGATCTTTTATAAAAGAATCAGCTAATTGACTTATATGTACCAGTCCATCTTGATGAACGCCGATATCAACAAATGCACCAAACGCAGTAACATTTGTTACAATACCATCAAGTTTCATACCTATTTTCAAATCATCAACAGTACATATATCTTTAGCAAATTGAAAAGCCTCAAACTTCTTACGAGGATCGCGCCCAGGTTTTTCCAGCTCAGATACTATATCGCGCAATGTTGGTAGGCCTACTTCTTCATTAACATAATTCTCAAGTCGAATTTTCTTTCTTAGTTCTTCATTCTTAATTAATAATTCTATACTTATTCCAAGATCTTTTGCCATCTTCTCAACAAGTGTATATCTTTCTGGATGAACAGCAGATGAATCAAGTATGTTTTTAGCATTTTGTATTCGTAAAAATCCAGCAGATTGTTCAAATTTTTTAGCTCCCATTTTTTCAACTTTTTTTAATTCCGCTCGAGATTTGAAAGGTCCGTGTTCATTTCTATATTTTATTATATTTGATGCAATTTGAGGCCCCAGACCTGAAACATAGGTTAAAATCTGTTTACTTGCTGTATTAAGATCAACTCCAACACTATTAACAACACTCATCACTGCATCATCGAGTGAATCCTGTAATTTTGATTGATCTACATCATGTTGGTACTGACCAACGCCAATACTTTTTGGATCAAGTTTGACGAGCTCAGCCAAAGGATCCATCAACCTACGACCAATTGAGACAGCTCCTCGAACAGTAATATCTTTATCAGGAAATTCTTCGCGAGCCACATCAGAAGCTGAATATATGGATGCACCAGATTCATTAACCATGATAATAACAATAGTTGAGGGCAATCCAATTTGACGAATAAATGTCTCAGTTTCTCTTGATGCTGTACCATTGCCAATTGCAATAGCTTCAATTTTATATTTTTTTATGAGCTCTTTTATTTGAGACATTGCTTTTACCGCTTCTTCCATAGGAAAAATCTGAACATATTCAAGAAGTGATCCGTATCGATCCAAAGCTACAACTTTACATCCTGTTCTAAATCCGGGATCTATCGCAAGAATAGCTTTTTCTCCTAATGGTGGAGATAACAACAATTCTCTTACATTATCAGTAAATACTTTTATTGCTACAGTATCTGCTTTTTCTTTTGCAAGAGTTAGCACCTCTGACTCGAGACTTGGTTGAAGCAATCTCTCATAACTGTCCAATAATGCAATCCGCACTTGTCTTGCTGACTGAGAATTATTTTTTATATGAATGATTTCTATTTTTTTTATAGCATCAGTTTCTGAAGGAGCAACTTTCACAATAAGAAATCCTTCTCGTTGACCTCTTAATATCGCAAGTAATCGATGTGAAGGAATATTTTTCAAATTTTCAGACCACTCAAAATAATCTTTATATTTATTTATTTCTTCTACTTTATCCTTGCGAATTATTTTTTGTTTTGAAGTAATTATTGCTTCCTCTAAAAAAAGAGTGCGCAAAGTAGAACGAGTTTTTATATCTTCATTTATCCATTCTGCTATTATATCTCGAGCTCCTTGTAGAGCCTCATCTACTGTAGTAATTCCCTTTTCTTTATTGATATATTTTTCAGCCTCTGTTTGTGGTTGAATTCCTTCTTGTTTATAAATCAACTGAGCCAGAGGTTCAAGTCCTTTTTCTTTTGCAACAATCGCTTTTGTGCGACGTTTTTGTTTATATGGTAAATATATATCTTCAAGCACTGTCATTGATTGTGCTTCTTGAACTTTTTTCTCTAATTCTGGAGTAAGTTTTCCTTGTTCTTGAATTGATTTGAGTACTGCTTCTTTTCGTTTATCTAATTCGATCATTTTGATTGAATTATCACGAATCGAAGTGATCACAACTTCATCAAGACTTCCTGTCATTTCTTTGCGATAACGTGCAATAAATGGCACGGTACTCCCCTCTTGTAATAATTGAAGAACTGATTCTACCTGACGATTTGAAATATTGAGTTTTTGAGAAATATTAGAAACATGGTTTATATTCATATAATACATATTATACATAACATGTTCAGCATTGTTTTTTGATATATGATAATATTTATAAATATATGTTATTAAGATCTAATATGAAAAATAAATTAGTTTTAGTATTTTTATTGTTATTTTTTGGACTACAGTTTTTTTCATATCCAGTATTTGCAACCTCTTCAACTTATAATCCATCTTTAGAAAATAAGATTTTACAAGCGGGATTTTTTGCTAACCGCATAACTATTAAAGGAAAATCTGGTAAAGAGATTCAAGCTCTTAGAGCAAGTCAAACAAATTATAAAGATCAAACGTGGTCGCGGGATCTCGAATATGCGACTAGAGGTTACAGCCATGTTTTGAGTACAGAAGATATGACTATTCTTAGAGATAATATTCAACTATTTCTTGATACTGAAGGGGCGAGTTGTTTAATATATCCATTTCCTCAGAACTCACTTAAACAAATTCGGGGTGTTGTGGCTGAAACAATTCATGAAAATTCAAAATGGGAAAATGCATATGGAACTAACTGTGAAAATAGGAGAAGTTGGGATAGTATGCCAAATGTCATTCAGGCAACCTATGCCTATGTATCGCGAACTGGAGATATTGAATTTGTAAATCTGAATAAATCAAAACTTCTTAATATAGCAAATTGGATTAAGAATTTAGATACGGATGGAGATGAATTACCAGATGAAAAAAATATTCCTGAAGATAAACGATTTATATGGGGCTATTATGATTCTACAACTAATTCTGTAATGCACACCTATGCTCTTGCAAAATTTTATGCATCATATTTAGCTATAGCAGAACTCACTGGTGATAATTCATGGTCATCAAGAGCAACCAAACTAAAAGAAAATTTTATGAAGGATATAAGTGCTGGTGGATACTGGAAAGAAGGACAACCATGGCCAATTGCATGGAAAAAGCCAGATGGTAGTTATGTTAATACACCTGAAACATTTGGTATGTTTGAGGCTATTTCAAGTGGACTTATCGGGAAACAAGATGGAAGTAAATATACCAACATGATGAAATATCTCAATGAAAATGTTGGAACAATGACTTCCGATAATTCTCCTCTTAAACTAGCTATTGGCGGATATAAAGACCAACCAAAAAGAGATGAGCTCACACCATTATGGATGCTTAATGCAAGTGCGCCGTGGATTACAGGACTTGCTATTCCATCGTTTTTAGATGCTGGATATACTCAAAGTGCTAAATCAATATTAGATAAGTATTCAACAATGGCTTCAAATATATCCCCTCCTGTTCTTGAATTTACATCAAATGGTGGTGATGGATTTCCTTCTGGAGAGAGCTCTGACCAAGGTAGAACATGGGATAACGCATCATGGTTTATGTCTGTATATGGAGGTCATTATGGATTTAGACCTCATCCATACTCTATTGAGTTTAAGCCAGCTCCTTTAAAAAATGTTCAGGGAGATAAAGTCATTGGATATGATTATCAGAGTACCAAAATTAATCTTATATTAGATAGTCAAAACGGAATATATTATGTCGAAACTGATAAATTAATTAATTTAGTAACATTTTTGCCGATGTCAAACAATCTTTTAATATCAGTCAACTCTAGCCAACCTTCTACTTCAGTTCCACAAAAAATAGACGGATGCATAGTTTATTCAATTGTCAGTGGTAATAATCAAAATGAAATAAATGATAGAAATAGTAAAGTAAATCCACCTAAATCCTCATTTTGTCCTTTTGCTACACAACAAAAATATAATTTTGTTTCAAATGCTAATATAAATCAACCTAATACTAATAATAACGTTGCATCTTCAGAAAATATGTCTACAACATCAACTATCCATGCATTTTCAGATACGATTCCTACCAATCCATCGGGGCCTGCAAAAAGTGATATAAAAAGTTTTGGCGATATTTCACAATTACCACTAGGAGTATGTCCAACTGAAGACACATCACTTAACGGTGATAATCTATCCGATGGTCGACAATATCCAGACTGTCCTTACGACCAATATGGCAATCTCCGATCGGTCGCTTGTGTAGCTAATCTTGAGAATCAAAGATCACGAGATGTCTTTTATGCCTATGTTACTACCATTTTACAAAAAACATATCCATGTTCAAAATAAGAAAAGTACGTATTTTTATTATAATTATTGCGTTTTTCTTATCTCTGATAGGATTTATATATACTTTTACAAAATATTCTTCTTTTAGCAAAGCAGATGGCTCAAGTACTCCAAATCAATCAATCTGGGTAGAAGGAAACGGCCCTTGGCAAATCAAGGCAACAGGAAACTCAGGATCAAAATATATAGCATATTATGTTCGATTAGCGGATAGTGAAGAGGAAATAAGTGGCATGCAATTCCCTGATGTTGGTCAAGGTCCTTTTAGTGGACATGATTTAGTAAACCTTTCACGATCTCGAGGATTTTTTGATGGAGTCGCACGAATTGTCGGACCATCACAAAAATTTGGAGTATCACTCAATGCTACAAAATTATTTACTGTTGCAGGAAAAAAGCCAACTATAAAAGAAGCATATGTATACCAAGCAGAATTTTCACATACAAATGATCCAAATAGTATTTCAATACTTGCAGAAAATAGTCTAGCAATATTGCAAAATGCAAATGATATAGTAATAGAGACACCAGTTCCCAGTAATCAATCGGGTTCATCATCATGCCTACTTCCTAATGAACAAGTATATATAGACACATACAGTACCAGTATTGGAGCTTCAGCATCAAACCCAAAGTGCGTATGTAATAAATCATATACGGTAGTTGATATGTCTAATTGCGGATCATCTTCTGGAGGTAATACTGGTGGAGGTAATACTGGTGGAGGAGGTAATACTGGTGGAGGAACTAGCACTGGAGGATCTGATTCAAATACAGGCACTTCACCTAATCCAACATCTACATCCGACGCAGGAACACCACAACCAGAAACAGGATCTGATAATTCTTGTCCCAAACCACCCTCAGATATCGATACCCCACAAAATTATCATTGGGAAACGGTATGTAAGGATAGTTTTAAATGTAGCGATGATACATCGTGTGAGGAAAAATTTGGTAGTGGAAAATACTGGTGTTATGGATTTGATTCTCCACGATGTTTAAAGTTGATCTATGATTCTCCAAAAGATAAAGATACCAAAGGAATTGCTTCATGTCCTCTCGCTGATGAAAAAGTTTATGTCGATACCTATGGCGCTAATATTGGAGCTTCAGCATCAAACCCAAAGTGCGTATGTAATAAATCATATGCTATGGTTGATATAGCTAATTGCGGATCATCTTCTGGAGGTAATACTGGTGGAGGATCAGGAACAAGTTCCTCATCATCCTCATCATGTCCTCTGGGTGATGAAAAAGTTTATGTCGATACCTATAGCGCTAATATTGGAGCTTCAGCATCAAACCCAAAGTGCGTATGTAATAAATCATATGCTGTGGTTGATATGTCCAAATGTGGAACATCCTCTGCTCCAATTTTTCCAGTTACAAACAAAAAGAGTGTAATTTTGGCACCCGCTCCAAAGGCTGTTATCAAGAAGAAGAGGTAATTACAGAGAGATATCTATCCAACCAAGAACAATCTCTGGTTTATGTTCCATAATATATTGTGTGTTACGAGATCATATCCCCTCAATATAGGAAGGTTTGGAATTTTACCAGTGCTAGTTTTAGCTACTAATAGAACTGCTATCAAACTCTCTATTTTCCAAAACAAAATGAATTACACTGGGGATTTGCTTTTAATGCATTGTAGGCAGTGTTAGAGAGTTTTACAAAAAGTGGGCTATTCCAATTTGGGACATCACTTGCCTTTACAGATACTTTATTTTGATCATACACTTCATTTTTCTTACATAAAATCACAATAATATCTCGGTCAGGGCAAGAACATTTCTCATTTGGTTGGCCTGAGGCACATAATGCTGGATTTTTTAATATGTACGATATATTATTGATCCGCACAACTGATTTTTTTACTTGAACAAAATCATTTATCGACTTTTGTTGTACACCACTAGAAGCTTGTGATGAGATAACTCTATTTGTATACAATACAAAACCAGTAATAACAAATGTTGATATTATTCCAAATACAGTTAAATACAATCTACCTTTATTCATATAATAATTTTAAAATATGTAATTACCGATCAAGGACTTATTTGCTTTTTTGACTTAAACAATTTTTTTACCGATAGAAACAATACGATAGCGTTTGTATAATTTACTAGAATTATGAGGGCAGAAGCCTTACAAATTTCAACAATGTTTTTATTATCTACAGCAATATATAGGTCAGTTACTCCTCGCACAATATATAAAAAGTGGGCTGGAAAAATAAAAGAGAAAAAAGTAATTGACACCGCAATTATTCCAAAAATATAAATAAGACTATATAGAAAAATATTTGATTTTTCTTTTTTTGTAAGACTGTTAAAATTATCCGCATCTTTATTCAACATCTCTTCTGTATGATGAAAAGAAAACTTAATAAACGATGCTCGTTTTACAATTGTCCTTACTTTCATATACACATATTTTTTCATATTATTATATAAATTAGGTTGATTAAAAAAATCACATAGAAAATTATATAAATCTGTTTGCAAAAATGCACTAAATTGCCATGCAATACTTTCAATTTGAATTAACACAACAACCATTAATAGTTTATACATCACTCCAATATATATATGAAAATGACTTGATATCAATAAAAACCAAAAAGTAGAAGCTATTATTATCGCATCTAAGGTCATACCTGCGAGATATACGATATATCGTTGTTTTCTACTCACTATATTTAAGTAATAATTTTCAGTCTCAGCAACAAGAAAAATAAACCTTGTACTTAAACGTATCCGAGCCTCTCCACCTACTGCCTTTGTCGTAATAAAGTGAGCACATTCGTGTAAAAATAAACAAATGATGCTGATAACTTGAATGCTTAAAAATACCGTAAATGTATCACTTGACCAAAAATAATCTTTATATACTGGAATAAATTTTTGATTCAAAAACATAACACATATTCCTGAAAAAATAAAAAGAAGAGAAGTAACTATAAAGAATCTGGATATTACCCATTTAAAAAACTTCCTATTTACATTCAACAACCATGGGTGTATCTTTTCATAAAAATCTGGAACCTTAGCGTCATTAATCATACGTACAAAACCAGAATCAAGCAGATTATTTATAAGTTTACATATTTCTTCTTCTGGAAGATCCGTGAGAGCATACACTTCCGATATTGAATGTCCTTTTTTGAGGAATTGAATTACATCAACACACACTTTATTTACAAGGATGCTTTCATCTGTATCATACCTCACAACTGCATATAAGTCAGACGCATCTGGAATCGTACTAAACAACAATGAGTGAAATACAATTTTATCTTTAGAGTATATTGGAACCATGTATTTATTTATTCTATTTTATTTATCTTTGGAATACTAGAGATAATTACTATAAAATATTCACTGATATGTATACAAAAGCATTGATCATAGGACGATTTCAACCATTTCATAACGGACATTTGTTTCTTATTAAGAATGCATTGAAACATGCAGACAAAATCAGTATCGGTATTGGAAGTGCCAATATTGTAAATGAAAATAATCCTTTTTCGTATGATCTCCGAAGAGAGATGATTCAACGTATCAGTTCTCATATGAAATGGGATGGACAGATTGATACAATATTTCCCAGTAATGACGTGCCTGATGATAATATATGGTTACAAGAAACACTAAATTTAGCATCCAATTTTGACGTAGTTATCAGCAATAATAATTGGGTAACTGATATATTTTCAAAAAATAACTACACTGTCTTAGAAACAGGATTGTTTCAACGCGAAGAACTTGAAGGAAAACTTATTCGTGATCTAATGAATAAAAAGGACGAAAGTTGGAAAATTCGAGTCCCCTCAAGTATACATTTATTACTATCTCATAATACTTTTCATGGAAGTCGTTTTAATGGTATAATAGCATCGTGAATAAAGTAAAATCATACCAAACCAGTTCCCTCTCCACGGACTTACATCTTCATATGGAAGGGGTCTTAAAACCAACCCATATATTCAGAATATGGGATATACTTAATCTTCAAATCAATAATACAACTCGTTATCAAGTAACAGAAATGATGTCAGGTGGTGAAGCAAATCTCGACAACTTCATAAGGAAACTCTCCACGCGTTGGTTTCAATTTACTATCCGCAAAGCTTCATTGATGTACTTTTTGGAAGGTCGCACCGATCTTACATCACAAATGGTCTACACCACAATAATAAAAATGGTCCTTGATACGCTCTATCAATCGGGCACCAGACAAGTGGAGATGCAAGTAGCGATGTTCAATTTGATCCGAGAAGGCGACATGGAAACTAATCCACTGTCGTATCATCCAATTTCAGCTGAGAACGATGTTGACAATCTATTTAGAACATTTTTTTCGGATGGAAAAAATAATAAATTGTATGAGACATATATTCCTGATATTGAACAATATATAGACTATCTCTCCCAAACTGTAGATAAACATGAAATATTCTGTTCAGCTCGTAAAGCACGGACATCTACAGATCAGATGGATGTTCGTATTAAATTTCAGCTTCGTCGTGAGAGATCCCACGATCAGGCGTTCCTCAAAAATATTGATTTGGAAAATGATGGAAATATTATAAAGGGACTTTCTACAAAAGGAACAACATTTATGAATAAGATATTAAAAGCATACCAAAGTAATAAACTAGATGCGCTTGATATTGCAGGAGTTGAAGATGATGTAAAAGAAGGAGCAACTTCATTACTTGATTTCACTGGCTTCTTACGATTTGCTCAAAAAAACGGTATCCCTGTAACAATCCACGCTGGCGAGGCTCAACCATTTGATGGTAAAGGTAAAAGAAGATATAAAAAAAATCTTAATGATATGCGAGAAAGAATATATAACAATCTTGCCACTACAATACAGTATGATGCTTTACGTATTGGACATGCTGTTCGACTTTTTGATCCAGAAATAGAAACGCTCCTCGAAAAAGCACTTGAACGTGGCATATTTCTTGAACTTAATTTTACAAGTAATGAATTTACAGGAGTAGCTGATCCGAATAGTCATCCTATTGTGCGTGCATTAGCAGGCGATCACCCTCTCTTTATTCGCCGACCTGATTTATATGATCAACTCATAAGACAAGTAGTCATATGTACCGATGACCCGGTGATTATTAGACGAAAACGAGCTCTTGCTTCAGAGTATCAAAGAATAATATATAGATTATTACAATATCAAAAAACAAACCCAAAATACAACTGGATTAGTACCAACTTCGAATCTCAAATGAAAAATAATGCAGATCGTGCATTCTTACCAAATTTATTCACACTCCCAAACATATCAAAATCTCATCTTCAATAGACTGAATTAACATATTTACTTATGGTATGTAAATTATAAAAAATTATTGAATACTTAGTTAGTTATATTCAGCAATCCAATAAGATTATAAATCGCAATTCATTATCATTGATGAAGCAAACTATATATTGATCAATGTTGCACGTCCTCAACTAATAGATTTATTTACTCTCTCAGATGTAATCTATAAATATATAATTGCAAGCGTCGTACTCGATATTATTGAAAAAGAACCTTTTGATATCCATAAAACAGACCTTAGACTCCAAGAAATGATCAACTCGCCAAATATAATTCTTACTCCACACATCGCATTTTATACTCGTGAAAACAATCAAAGACTAGGCGAAAAATTGATTGAGGAAATAGTCATTTCAACACAATCTCATTAGGATAAAATGAATCAAATGTAGCAATTTTCATGTTCATAGTACGAGCTACAACTAGATTTGCACTATCAATAAATGAGATATTTTTCTTATTATATGAAAAATACTCTCTCCAAATAGCTTCTTCTTCTATTTCTGATATTGATAACCACTGAAACGGAACCTCACTTAATGCAAGTACTATTTGTTTTGCAAATGTATGGTCAAATTTTCTTGATAAAACTGTAGCTAATTCAAACTTTACTAAGTTTAATGCAAAAAGTTCATGAGGATTGTGTTTCTTGTATATAGAAATTGCCTTTTTATTATTTATCTCAGTGCTTACTAAAAATGATAGAAGAAAATCTGTATCATAAAGAACTTGCATATGAGTTATAAATCATAAATATCGTCATGATTTGTAGCAACGTCTGTAGGTTTTTTACCAAAAGCAAACTTGCCAGCTAAAGATGCAAACCCACCTTGCTTTTTAGTAACCATTTTTTTTGCTTCTTTTATCGAATGTTCGAGACCTTGTCGCACAAATTCAGAAATACTAGTATTACCTATATTTGCGTATAATTTGGCCTCCTTATATAGATCATCTGGAATATATACTTGTGTACGTATCATACAATAATTATATGTTATATGTTGTATGTTGTCAAGAGATATTAATCCTCAACATAAACTTCACTGTTTCAACTCGATTGCCATTGATGATCGTCGTTAGCGTATGTTCGCCTTCATAATGTTTTCGTGTTGTCCTGTTTTCAAAACGTAGTTTTTTCTCAAAAAAATATTCTCCCTTTTTAAATACCTTTTCTTGTATTTGAAATACTTTGAATGAGAGCTTTCCATTGGCCTTCTTATACCCTATTTCATATTCTAGGCGTACTTTTTTATGTGGATAAGCATCCACAATCATACAAAATGATAACTGAGCATGAGATCCAATACTAATATTTGTTGGATCAATTTTTATATTTTTTATCAATACATTATCACTCGAATAGAGCCCAAATAGGCTCAATACTTCTCTATTTCCCTTCTTTAATAGTCCTCGCAATGCATGCTTTAATAAGGCATCGGTTTTATCTGTCTTCCCTATCCACTTTTTTGCTAAATCTATCACAATTTGTGGATTATCTTTTGAGATATCATTGAGATTATTTGCTACAGAGCGACGAACACTCTCTGACGGATCATTTTTTAATTCTTCTAATATGCATAAAATAGGTGTTGGATCTTTTTTGAAAATAGGCAAAGCCATACCCCATGGCAATCGTGGACGACTCCCCTCGCTTGCTAGTCTTCGCACAAAATCATTGTTATGTAATGACCATTGTTTCATTTGTTCAAGTGTCTTTTGAGGATACTTTATATAAAAAGGACGGATAGCAAACTCAGCAGACGACCGAGTAAAAATTTCCAATGCGTTCATTGAAATATCAAAATTTTCAAGACCAAATATCTCAACAAAATCTGAAAAAACTAAATGTTCGAATCCATCAAATTCTTTTTCAACTGTTAGTAATAATGGTATAGATTCTCCATAATTATCTGGTAAAAATTGCCCGAGATTTCGGGCGATGATATGCATGCGTTCTTTTAAGGCAGTATTCCCCCATTCATTTGTAATAATCGTTTTCGTAAAACTGATAGTATCAAAAACAGGATATACTTTTTTGACAGCCTCACCCAATTTCTCAACAAATGAGTGAGTAAAATAAATATCAATCAAACGTGTAGACATATAAATATATTATATAGCGAGCGAAACGTATTGTCTCTCAATCACTATAGTGTTCTGTTTTGATATATTATATAATACTATTATATAGTAGTTAGATTATCGTTTATATGGCCTCTCCAGATGATTTCCCAAGTAGAATTAAGGGTCGAAAAGTTCCTGAAACTATATATGTCCCACCATACTCTGAACTAATACTTCCCCTTGAGCCTCCTGTAAATAGTTATGTTATTTTAGAAACTGATACGCCTGATAGAATTGAAGAAACCTTTGAAATGGCATTTTTAAGATCAATTACTATGAGACCAGCACTTCGCTGGACACTTGAAGTGGTTCGTACTGTACGTGATCGTAATACACATGGTAGTAAACATGCGAGAGAGCTTCTCTCAAAACATTTGCAGAATTCATTTATTTATAGAATTCCAGATACCTCAACTGACCCTAGAGAGCTCTTTCAATATGCAAAAATATGTCGTACAGTAGCACATCATATGCGACATTTAGAGGGCTATAAAGACTTTGTGATATTCGTAGGTCGTATGGGTATGTGGTGTGAACATCCAAATATGCCATTTATTTACATAAATACACAGATACAAGAACCAGGTATTACTGAAAAGGGGATGCTCAAAGAATTAGTCGATAGGGGTTTAGGTACTGCACTTGTAGCAGATCAATCAAAAATACCCCTTTTGAAACTATTAAAAGCACCTAAAACTATCTCTGGTTTATTAGTCCAATTTAATGGCAAATATCCACAATACAAATTTTTTATGGAACCACGAGACAATCAAGGTTCTCTGCAAGATATATTACCAGTAGATTTGTCTAATCCCTTGCATGATAATAATAAATATGCTCATATATTAAATGTTCTAATAGGAACTCATCAGGGAAATCTTGCACAACAAGCAATTATCTCGGGTGTATTTTTACAAAGACAACAATCTATTCCTTCACACTTAGCAACACAACTAAAACTAGATGAAAAACAGTCGTACATTTTTGCAATATCATTTCAAGAATGGTTAGCGAAACAACTTCTATTTGATCAAAATTTATCTGTAATTGATTTTGTAAAAAGGTTGGTCTCAGAAACATGTATGTCAGGGGCATTATTAGGAGAAGTAATTGCGCTGGCATCTTTGTATACAACTGGAAATGTTGAAATGCTTGGTTTTCCAAGTAGCGAACTTCCTTTGGCGTCTTCTCATTTCTCAACATTTGATCTCTCTAATAAAGCTCAATATTTACGAGATCATGTTCCACCGATGTTTGACAACATTCCTGAACTTCGAGAAATGAGTGAAGCATACAGGGCAATAATCAATGCTATTCCTACACCTGTTGCTCATTTATCTCCCCTAGACCATCGAATGGCAGAAATTGGAAGAACAGCAAAACATATTGATAGAGCATACTTTACAAACGATATACCACCAGAATTTATTGATTATGGTGTACATGTCTCAGCTCTTCCTCCCAAAAATACTAACCAAGAAGGTCAGAAAAAAGATGAGCAAAGTCGTCTTGAGAAACTAAATATGTACGAGAAGGGGCGAGCAATGCAAGGTATCACATTATTATTGATGAGTATAGCTTATCCTGATTGTTTAGTAGTTCCCGAAATGGCAATTACTGCCGGACTAAAAGAAACTGATAATGGAATAAAGGGCTTTATTGGTACTCGTGCTGACGGTGCAGTTTTTCGAATTACCTCCGATGAATCCATAGGAGATCGTATCGCAATTATCGAAGCAAAATGGGGTCAAGCTTTTTCTAATATCATTGAAACTATCATAAAACAGCGTGGTGTAATGAATACTAGAGAACGTCATTTTTTAATTCGTTTGTTAGGTGACTCAACAGCACAGGATATATCATCAGAACAATTTCACATACAAAGCGTAGGTAAAGATCAATTAACTACAAATTTCTGGGACCATAACTCTGATAGATCTCATTCACTAGTAGAACACCTTATGATTGAAGATATGTTAGATGCTTTGCCACAAGGAGTATTAAAAGTGCTCGAAAATGTTGCAATCTTACAACTAATTGCTGATAAACCCGCAGGTGTAGCTACACAAGAACAGCTAAATACTCGACTCAGGTTATACCAAGGACTGGATACGCACCCCGTTCCCTGTACCAGTTAACACGCTAAATAGAACATCCTAAA
>JBAXPW010000023.1:0-20623 GCA_037132015.1 Candidatus Roizmanbacteria bacterium | reverse complement strand
ATATTATCTGATGAACACACTAATCCAGTTGCACACTGAGCTGTTGTTGTACACGTTCCACTACAAACTTGTGGTGGTGGATTAGTAGGAGGAGGAGGTGGTGGATTAGTAGGAGGTGGTGGTGGATTAGTAGGAGGTGGTGGTGGAATTGGTGTGCTTGTAGGTATAGTAGATGAACATATTGGATCATTTGCTGATGATACATCTATATATTGGACAGATCTGGGACCACAACTTATAAATGTGTAAGTGCCTGTCTTAAATGGTGGGTTATACGAAACATATGGGTTTCCACTACAAGAGTTACCTCCCGAGTTAAAAACTGAGTTAATTACTGCATATCTTCCCGCTGCCCTTGGTATCCATTGAACTGAAGTAGTTGAGGTAGAACTTGTTTCACTTTTGAGTCTACAAAAATATCGACCATTAGCATTTACTTCATCCGCAATTGGACAGCCATCAACTTTAGTACCAGTATCCGCGACGGCAGAATCTTTAATAACTAATATCTCTTTTCTAAGTAATGAGCCACCGTTACCGCTCGCGAGTGAGTTAATTAAAATAGGTTGCCCCACACATGCTGTATTAGGAGCTGTGATCTGTGCACTTGGGAATAGTGCAACTACAGGAGTGATTGTAGGTATTGTACTTGAACATGTTATACCTGTTTGACATACACTCGCACCACCAGGTGAATCTGCTGGATCTTGACTATTTCCAATTTTTCCATACGTACAATCCGTTCTCCATACTCCATTATAGTTAACAGCTGTTATGTTAAAATCAGTCTGAAATGCACCACAGACTTTATTATATGGGTTTGCTCTCTGAAGCGTAAAGGTAGCAACTGCTTCACTTCCGATTTCTCGATCTAATTGACCCGGATAAACTCCATTTTCTGTGCAAAATGTTCCTCTATTTCCATAGGCACTATCACAAAAGTTTGTATTTGCTCCGTACCTTATTATAATTGGAGTCCTAGTAATATTTGTAACAGAATAAGTAGTTGTATATATATTTATGTTGGGATTTGAACCGGCACCATCTAGTGTAGGACATGAAGGATTTTCTGCAATTTGTACGTCTATTATTTTATTATTATCACAAAATACGCCAGCATTTCTATTTTTAACTATTGCAGCACGAGGTGTTGATCCAAATTTTTGTCTTTGATTTATTGTATCAATTAAGATTAATACAGAAACAATAATAAGAACTACACTTAAAACTATTTTAATAAAATCTGCTCGTTTTTTCATTATTTAGTTGAAAATAAAGATATCTTAGAGTTAATGATATCAGATAATTGTTTGTATTCGGTTTGTTTTACTATTTTTGGATAAATCAAAATAAGAGCGTCTTGACCATTATCGCCTTTTAATATAAATATCTCCGATACAACTTTTTCTTTTTGCGCGAATACAAATGTGTTAAATGATGAATCCTTAAATGTGCTATTATCAAAAAGGAAATCTTGTAACGTACCAGTAGTCGCAATACCATTAAATTCAGTTAATACCGCATCTGTTTTTGCTTTGGCAATAATTGCATCAATCTTCGCATCTGGAACTGATAAAGCAGTTTTATAATCTTCTAATATTTTTGAAGTATTCGTGAACTGACTCGTGGATGATTTTGACAAAATGTAAGAAAAATCAACTCGTGATAATAATGATTTTTCAATTTCCTTCTCCATGCTAATCACATCTTCTTCAAGTTTATCAAATTCATTTGTTTTTTTGGATTCGGCATATGATAATTTATTTTCATCCAGAGCATCAGCATAGGCATAAAACTTAACAAGTTGATTTGTTAAACGTATATCAGCTTCTGGAGATGATACAGTTGCTAATGTTTTTTTTGCATCGTCTAATAATGAAGTTGATATAGGGATCCCCTTATATGCAATAGGAATAGAATTTAATAGTGCAGTATTTTGAGAAGTTGAGTTAATAAGTGGTGTTTCTTGTGCGATTTGAGATCCAGTTTTTTGCGTGATTTTTGGCATTGAGGCCTGTGATTGGGTTGTGGTTGTGTTTGTTTGTAGTGCAAAAGTGAGTGAAAGAGAGAACATTACTAAAGAAAGAACAAGCATAATATTTGGTAATTGTGCAATCTTCGATTTTTTTTCAGTTACAACAGAACCGTTAAATTTTGAATAATCAATTGGAGTAAAATTTCCCATTGATTTTATTATGACACTATTAATGAAACAAATCAAGTAGTTAATTATCTTAGAACATCTTCAATAGGATTAGATTGAATGCCATGTTATATGAGGATCTCTTTTCATAAATGTTATTTGTCTTTTTGCGTATTGTCGCTCCTTATATAACCATTTTGTTTTAGCTTCTTCAAGTGTGGTTTCTTTTTGGATAACTTTGATAAGTTCTCGAACACCTAGTGACTTCATGCCCGGATCCTGTGTTGTATACCCATTGTTATAAAGCGTCTGAATTTCATCTAGTACACCTTCTTTTATGCGTTTTTCAATGCGCATCTCTATTAATTTATATAGTTCCTCTTTTGACCTAAAAGAATACCCTTCAAAGGAGATTTCAGTTTCTTCATTGAGTTTACTATCTAATATATATGCTAGGTCAATAGGATTTTCTACTTTTCCCATATGCGACAACTCTATTTTACGAATGAGACGATATGGATTTTCACGATCACTTGAATTCATTGAATTAAATATTACGGGATTTAATAATAATAGTTTTTGTTGAAGTTCAGATTTGCTCAGAGCTCCAAGCTCTGATCGTAATCTTAGATCAGGTTCGAGATTATTAGATGTATGATAGAGAAGATATTTGATATAGAGATATGTTCCACCTACAAATATTGGTATTCTATTATGTTCTCTAAGATAATGTATTACAAATAAAGCACATTGTTCGTAATCATCAGCAGAAAAAAGAATATTTGGTTTTACAATGTCATAAAGCCAAATTTTTACTCCATCGACCACATAATATCCGATATCAAATGACTTGAGACTATGGGTGTGAATAAATGAACTATTTCCCTTATCTTTTCCAGGGAGAATATCTATATCTTTATATATTTGTTTTGAATCAAAGTTGATGATGTCTCCGTTGCAGGTTTTTGCAAGTTGAATAGCATGATTAGTTTTACCGGTAGCTGTTTGTCCTGTGATGATATGTATGCGACTGTGCATATCTTTTTTATTTTGAATCCGATTGCATCTCAGTTGCTTGTATAAGATTGTTATAAAGGTATAGTATATCAACGGGTCCTATACCACCGGGAGTTGGTGAATAATAACTGGCTACCGTCTCAATCTTGTTTTCATCGTAGTCTCCTCTAAATATATCGCCATCTTTTCTTAATCCAAGGTTGAGTAATATTACACCGGGTTTGAGCATATCAGGAGTCAGTATCTCTTTTCCAGTTGCAGTAATGATAATATCGGCAGCTCTATAATATTCTTCGGGTTTGTACGTAGTAGAATTTGTGTGTAAAAAAGGAATATTCATAAGGCTAAATGTTTTTGCTATTGGCAACCCAGCTGAGATTCCTCTTCCGATAATGACGATGCGTTTATTTTTTAGAAAGCTTTTGAGATTAATACTATCTTTTTCTGTATCAAACAGAATTTCATCGTTAATTTCTTCACCATTAAAAATGTATTTTAGGAATGTTGCAGTTGCAAGCCCAATGGGTGAATAAAATGGTGTTTTTTGTCTATGGCCTTCAATTTCTTTGAGTGATGGAATGTAATTGTATATGCTATCAGATTGAAGGTGAAATGGCAATGGATGTTGAATAATGATTCCATTGATAGATGGATCTACTGCGTATTTTTTAAGTTGTTTTATAAATGGGATAAACTGTGTTGGATCTTCAAGGTGTATGAAGGTGAACTTGGCACCAAGTTTAGTGGCCATCTTTTGTTTTAAGGTGATAAAATTCATCTGTGCTTCAGATGTGCCTATGAGAATGGTCAACAAATGAGGTTTATGTCCTCTTTTTGTTAGTTTTTCGGCTCTTTTTTGAAGTATATCCTGAATTGCAATGCGTATTTCTTTTCCAGGTAATTTCATGTCATATTATATCACACTAAATCAATGAATTTTTTTGATTTATTTTCTCGCTGTAAGGAGTAAAAATGATATATTATTATATAACTTATTAGGAAAATATTTTTTTAAATGGTATGATCGATTCTAATCTCAAAAATGATTACACTGCCACTGGATATGTAATAAATAGAGCAAAATCAAAAATGTTGTTGATATTTCATAAAAAACTACAAAAATGGGTTCCACCCGGAGGTCATCTTGATGTCGGCGAACTGCCACATCTCGGAGCTATAAGAGAGGTAAAAGAAGAAACAGGAGTAGTAGCCACTATCATACCTAACGGTTATGAATTTGGGATTAATAGTCAAGATGAATCTCAACTCCCTACTCCGTATTGTATTCTTCACGAACATATCCCTGCAAACAAAAATGTTGCAGAACATATGCATATTGATTTTATCTATTTACTTGAGGCAGAAGAAAACAACTTAGTTTTTCAATTACAAGAAGTTTCTGATGCAAAATGGATGACTCTTGAAGAAATTAATTCAAGTTTGACATTTGATGGTTTAAAAATATTAGCAAAAAATATACTTCTCTAAAAATATTTTACACCAATGTCGCTCCGCCGATGATATCATCTTTGTCTGATAGTCTCATGAGAATTACACCCTTTGCATCGCGTGATCGGGATGGGATGACTTTTAACTCAATCTTTACTACTTGACCTTTATTACTCGTGATGATAACTGTTGAGTCATCAGGATCGATAATTTGAGCAAAAGCAACTCTGCCAGTTCGTGCATCGAATGTGGTGATTTTTACTCCTTTTCCTCCTCGATGTTGACCTTTGAAGTTTGATAATGCTGTGCGCTTACCAATTCCTCGTTCAGTGATCACAAATATATCTTTTGTAAATTCACTGTTACTAAAGGTATCTGCCGATGAAACTGCGTCATCTGAGTCTATATCCATTCCTTTGACTCCCATTGATGATCGACCCGTTTCACGAATTTCGGTTTCCTTAAATACAATTGCCTTTCCTTTTTCAGAAGTTAAGATTACATTTTGTTCACCATTTGTTATCATGACCCATTCGAGACTATCATTGTCATCTAATCGAATAGCGATAATACCACTACTTCTGATATTAGCAAAATCTATAAATGGTGTTTTTTTTACTGTTCCTTGTTTGGTTACCATAAGAACAAACTGTTGTTTACTTTCTTCGGTATTACCATATGTCAAGATAGAGGTAACTTTTTCATCGGGTCGTAGTGTTAATAGATTGACGATCGCCTTCCCTTTTGAGATACGAGAACCTGCTGGAATGTCCCAAACACGAGTGATAAATACACGACCAAGATTACTAAAATAGAGAATATAATCGTGTGTCAATGCAGTTGTGATGATAGCTACGTTGTCTGTATCTTTTGTTTCCATACCACTTACTCCTTTACCACCACGTCCTTGGATTTTAAAAGTTTCTTTTGGAACTTGTTTAATATATCCTTCTTTTGTGAGAACGATTATCACATCTTTATTTTCTATTAATTGCTCATCACTTATTTCACCCGGACGTGATTTTACTACTTTTGTCCTTCGGTCATCTCCGTATGTTTTTTTGAGATATAACAATTCTTCTTTTATTACAACAAAAATTTTCAATATATCTTTTAATAATGTTTCGAGCTCTGCAATTCTATCACGTAAAATTTTCAATTCATCTTCGATCTTTGAACGTTCAAGACCTGTCAAACGTTTCAATTGCATATCAAGAATAGCTTGAGATTGAATATCAGAAAGTCCAAAATTTTTCATGAGTTTTGATTTTGCTTCAGGCTCGTCTTTTGATTTTCTGATTATCTCAATGACTTCTTCGATGTGATCGAGAGCAATAAGATATCCTTCAAGTATGTGAGCACGTGCTTTTGCTTGTGCTAGTTCGTGTTCGCATCGAAGAGTGATGACGTCAACTCGATGTTTGATATATTCTTCTAAGATAGTTTTTAATCCCAAAGTTTGAGGTACACCTTCAACGAGGGCGACCATATTTACAGGGAATGTTGTCTGGAGTTCTGTAAATTTATATAAATTATTCAAAACTTGTTTGTAAGTAGCGTCTCTTTTAAGTTCAATACATACTCGCATACCGTCACGATCTGATTCATCACGAAGATCTGAAACGCCGATAATTTTTTTATCAATAACAAGGTGTGCGATTTTTTCTACAAGATTGGCTTTATTTACTTGGTACGGTAGTTGTTTTATGATAATTGCCATCTTACCTTTTCCGAGATCTTCTTCTTCTACAACACCTCGAATGAGGACTTTACCGCGCCCTGTTGCATAGACTTGTTGTATCTCTTTGGCACCATATATTATGCCTCCTGTTGGAAAGTCAGGACCTTTTACATGTTCGAGTAATTCATCGGTCGTAATTTCAAAATTTACATATGGTTTTTGTTCACGAATATAATGTCCCGGAAGTAATGTTGGATCATCTGGTTTAGATGCGACTATATTTTTATAGTCTTCGCCAAGCTTTGCACTATCAAGAGTTGCTATAACAGCATCAATAATCTCAGTTATATTATGAGGAGGTATTTTAGTTGCCATACCTACTGCGATACCTTCTGCACCCATTAACAATATATTTGGTAATTTTGCTGGTAAAAATATAGGTTCTTTATGTCTACTATCAAAGTTATCACGCATTTCGACGGTATTTTTATCAATATCAACTATCATTTCCTCTGCAATCTTTGTGAGTTTTACTTCGGTATAACGCATTGCGGCTGCTGGATCTCCATCGACTGAACCGAAGTTTCCCTGACCTTTGACGAGAGGATATCTCATGGTAAAATCTTGTGCCATGCGAACGAGAGCTTCATATACGGCCGAATCACCATGAGGATGATATTTTCCAAGAACTTCTCCAACTACACCTGCAGATTTGGAAAAACGTGCGCTTGATGAAAGTCCGAGTTTATACATCGCATATAAAATACGTCGGTGTACTGGCTTTAGGCCGTCTCGAACATCTGGAAGCGCGCGAGACACGATAACTGTCATTGCGTAATCAAGATACGCACTTTTCATCTCTGTCGTTATTTCTGTTGGAATGATCACTGTATTATCTTCTGCCATAGGTGTGTAAATAGTCTAAAGTGTAAAGTCTAAAGTCTAAAGTCTAAAGTCATAAAGTTTTAAGTCTATAGTCAAAACTTACTTAATTATTAATTGATTTAATTAGTCCATAAGTCATTCGTGAGATCTCAATGGATTTTGATTGCAATTTATTAAAAATAGATTCTGAAATATAATTCATATCTTTAGAAACATAGAGCATAGATCTTACTTCTGCAATAGATCCTTTTGCTATAAATAAAAATCTTGAAAATTCTTTATCACCTTTTCTTTCAAATCCCTCAGCTATGTTATTCATAACAGAGATACTTGCTCTTTGAATTTGGTCCTTAAATCCATAATCCTTTATAGTTGAAAAGATAGTATAGATTTCTAATGTTAATTCTCTTGCCTTTTGCCAAACAACTAATTCTTCAAAGTTATTTATCTTCATAAAGTTAATTATATATTTTAACTTTAAACTTTGGACTTTTGACTTTTAGACTCTTATTTCATCCCTTTCCTTATATCTGCGATTGCTTTATCTTTTCCTAAAAATTCCTTTAATTTTACCCATTTTCCTTTTTCAAGATCTTTATAATGTTCAAAAAAGTGTCTCACCTTGTTCTTATCGGCTTCTGGAACATCTCCAATGTCTTTGATATGTGCTAAAAATGGATCAACTTTTTCAATTGGTACTGCTAAAATTTTTGTATCGATTCCTTCTTCATCTTCCATTTCGAGCATACCAATAGGTCGAACAGCAATTACACAACCGGGGTCGACTGGATACGTAGAGATGACTAATACATCAACTGGATCTCCATCTTCAGCCATTGTGTTTGGAATAAATCCATAATTAAATGGATACCCCATTGTTGTAAAAGCAAATCGGTCAACGACGATAAATCCCGAATCTTTATCCATCTCATATTTAATGTGAGAGCCTTGTGGGATTTCGATAACAACGTTAATGATTTCTGGTGGATTTTTTCCTGGAGATAATTTTGTGATATCCATATTTATTATAAATTAGAAACTAATAATTACCCACCGATTCGGCAGGCAAGCGAATTACAAATATAAATAAAATTTCTAGATTGTCATCCCGAACTTGTTTCGGGATCTATGGTTGAAATAACTCAAGCGAATGGATTCCTGCCTTCGCAGGAATGACAAAATAGTACTTATAACTTTATAACTTCCTTAGATGTCTAGGTTTGCCATTTTTGCATGAGTAACAATAAACTTTTTTCTTGGGGGGACTTCTTCACCCATCAACATATCAAATACTTTATCTGCTTCTTCTGTATCAAGTACCGAAACTTGCTTCATCGCTCTGTTTTGAGGATTCATGGTTGTTTCCCACAGTTGTTCTGGATTCATTTCTCCCAGACCTTTATATCGTTGAATGATTATATTTGGTGTTGTTCCTTCTTTTGCGTTTGTATTGATTGATTTAATTATTTTATCTCGTTCTTCGTCAGAAAATGCATATTTAGCAGTTTTTCCTGATTGTACTTTGAAGAGTGGTGGTTGAGCAATAAAAACATGTCCTTTTCTTACGATATCTGGCAAATGACGGAAAAAGAATGTGAGAATAAGAGTTCGTATATGCGCTCCGTCTACATCTGCATCTGTCATGATAACAATTTTATGATAGCGAAGTTTTGCGTAATCAACATTTTCTCCTATTCCCATGCCCAGTGCTATCACAAGATCTTTAAGTTCCTTAAAAGACAAAACCTTATCAAGGTATGCACGTTCAGTATTCAAAATTTTACCTCGTAATGGCAAGATAGCTTGAAAACGACGATCTCTCCCCTGTTTTGCAGAACCTCCTGCTGAGTCTCCTTCTACAATATAAAGTTCCGAACGGGAAGCATCTTTTTCCTGACAATCTGCTAATTTACCCGGAAGACTAGCTCCTTCTAAAGCGCCTTTGCGCATCACCGCTTCTTTTGCTGCTTTTGCAGCGAGTCTTGCTTTTTGTGCGAGTAAAATCTTGCCTAAAATTTCTTTTGCGACCTTTGGATGTTCTTCAAAGTAGACATCGAGATATTCAGTAACAGCGCCTTGTACAAAAGGCTGAAGTTCTGAATTGCCGAGTTTTGTCTTTGTTTGACCTTCAAATTGAAGATTGTTTGAAGGCATTTTTACATAAACGACTGCAGCAAGACCTTCTTTTGCATCTTCTCCGCTAAATCCTTCTTGATAGTCTTTTTCTGAGAGAATTTTTTTTGCGTACGTATTTAAAGCTTTTGTTAAAGCGGTTCTAAATCCTGTGAGATGTGTTCCGCCTTCGTGTGTGTTGATGACGTTCACGAATGAGTGAACATGTTCGTTGATAGAATCGTTGTACTGTATACCTACTTCTATTTCCTTATCTTCTGCTTGTTTGCGGATAAATATTACATCATGGAGAACCTTTTTATCTCTATTCACATCGTTTAAAAGTGAGATAATTCCTCCATCGAAATAATATGCGAGTTTTTCCTTTTGTTTGAAATTTTCAATTTTAAAATATACTTTTGGAATAAGATATGCTTTTTCTTTGACTTGTTTTTTGAGATTGGTATAACTTATCTCTGTTGTCTCTTTAAAAATTTCAGGGTCTAGAACAAATGAAGTAGCAGTACCTCTTTTAAAGGGAAAATTAAGCATACTTTTGTCTACTTTTTTGACTTTATATTCAGGTATTCCTTGATGATATTCTTGACGATAAAATTGCCCTTCTCGTAAGATTTCAACAATGACATGTGTTGAAAGTGCATTCACAACAGATGCTCCTACTCCGTGAAGACCTCCTGATACTTTGTATGCGCCTTGTCCAAATTTACCACCTGCGTGTAATTTGGTCATAACCATTTCAAGTGCGGAGATGTTGTAATTAGGTACGAGATCTACTGGAATTCCACGACCATTATCAAACACGGTCATGTAGCCATCGTCTTGTATACGCACATAAATTTGTGAAGCAAATCCTGCAAGAGCTTCATCAATTGAGTTGTCTACTATCTCATTTAAGCAGTGATTAACACCAACCTGTGAGGTTGAACCAATATACATCGCTGGACGTTTTCGTACTGGTTCGAGTCCTTCGAGAACAACTATTGACTCACCCGTGTATGCGTTATCTGTCATAGTGAAGAAACTGAGGGATACATTGTTGTATCAATCTAAATAACTCTTATGTAATGTTCTCAAAATAGATATTTGAGAGAGATTACGATCACCTCAGACGCTACATTCTACTAGAAATTTTAAGGCTTGTCAATTAAATGGAGTAAAAAATAAAGAAATTGAAAATTATAAAAAAAGGTGTGGCGTTGAGAGTTTCCCCTTTGTGCCACACCCATAAACAATATACTGAAAAATTCAGAAATTATTTTAATTCTACTTTTGCTCCTGCAGTTTCAAGTTTTTTCTTTGCTTCTTCTGCCTGATCTTTTTTAACATCTACCAATAATTCCTTTGGTGCTGATTCAACGAGTTTCTTTGCTTCCATAAGTCCAAGACTTGGTTGGATTTCACGAACGATTTTGATGACACCAAGTTTATTTTCTCCTGCTGATGTAATAACAACGGTAAATGTTGTTTTTTCTTCAACTGGTGCTGCTACTGCGCCTGCTGGTGCCACTGCCATAGCCATAGGTGCTGCGGATACTCCAAATTTTTCTTCGAGGTATTTGGAAAGATCTGCCATTTCGATAACACTAAGTGTTTCGATTTCCTGTGCGATTTTTTGTAACTTATCTGAAAGTTGGACGTCTGCCATACTATAAAATTTAAAATAATAATTAACTACTCACTATTAACTCGTCTTTTGACTTGCTTGTGAAAGTATAAAAACGAATTGCTGTTGGTGAAATTTGAGCGAACGAACCATACTATGCATAGGACTTTTCATTGTTCCAAGCAACTTTGCGACGAGTTGTGGTCGTGCTGGTAAATCTGCGATGCGCACCACTTGATTTGCATCATATACAATTCCGTCAAAGAATGCAGGACCAAATGAAATACTCTTGTCCTTATTCGTAAATTCTTGAAGCGCTTTAAGTGAATCACCCCAATTTTTCCCCATACCAATGATTCCATTATTTCCTACAACTTTTGCGATTTTTTTTAGATCTTTATTTACAATATTTGATGATGCGACTATATTTATAGTTTTTTCAAATAAGGTATTTTTTAAGACTTGCAAAGATGCTCCCTTTTGTTTGAGATTTTTTCTTAATCCCTCCATTGTTACATGAGGTGTTTTATCGTATTTAACGAGAGTAAAATTAACAGAATCGGACAAGAATTGTTGTAAAGCAGATACCTGCTCTTTTTTCTGAGTGTTTGCCATATATTTTCACTTTTTCGACACGAAGTCGAAATTCTTCAGGAAACTAATAAAAAGTTTTATCTCCATTGGGAAACCCGAAGTCTTGGTGATCAGTCCATTATACCAAAAATACACTATTGTGCAAGTGGATTCTATAAAAATCTAAATACATTTTTAAATTGCTCCTAAGAGTTCTTTGAGTGATTTTGTTTTTGGATCCTGTTTCGATATTTTTTTCTCTTTTCGGGCTTTTATGACGGTTTTCATTTGTTCTGCTGCTTGAATTTTCTTTTGGAAGTTTTCGACACGACCTTTTGAATCAACGAAACGTTGTTCACCTGTATAAAATGGATGACACTTATTACAAACTTCTACGTGAATTGGTCCTTTGATAGAACCTGTAATAAAAGAGTTACCGCATGAGCAGATAACTTTGACATCAGTTTGATATGTTGGGTGAATGTTTGGTTTCATGGTAGTATTTAAAACTTAACGTTTAATTATATCAGATGCTATGCACTTTACGCAACAACAATAAAAAAATGAATCATTAACTCTCAAAAACTTTTTCCCACTTTCCTTCTGAAATGATTTTTTCTAGATTAAAGTAACTTTTGTTCACACGATGATCGGTAAGCCGATCTTGAGGAAAATTGTATGTTCTGATTTTATCAGATCTCTCCCCTGTCCCAACGTTTTTTACAAATGAATTCATGACACCCTGTTTTTTTTCTTCTTCAAGTTGATACAACTTTCCAAGAAGTAAATCCATAGCGATATTACGATTTGCCTCTTGATACCGTTCTCGACTGGCAGTTACGACTATTCCAGTTGCTTTGTGTGTGAGTCGCACCGCCGTTGAAACTTTGTTTACATTTTGGCCTCCATGACCACCTGCGCGATAAAACTGCCATTCGACGTCTGTAGGAGCGATGTGAACATCTGATTTGGTTACTTGTGGAATAACGAGGATAACACAAGTAGAGGTGTGTACGCGTCCTTTTCGTTCTGTTGAGGGTATGCGTTGCACTCGATGAACGCCTGTTTCATTTTTATATGCCTTAAATGCGTTTTCACCAATGATACGAATGATAGTGTCGTCTATATAGTTATATTTATAGTTTTTTTTCTCTGCATAACGAATGTAAGACAAAAGAAGTTCCTTCATCCAGATTTTGGATTCATCACCACCTACTCCCGGCATTGCTTCGATAACAACGATATTTGGATTTATTTGCATAGATTATTATAGCATATGAGATCAAATATACATACTATAGGAATTATAAGTATCTGGAGGTAAATCCGTAACTCTCTTTATCAATAAATTTATATCCGATGGAAAAATTTGTATCTGATTTACGAATATATATAAGGTTGGATGAATCTATTTTATTTGTTGAAATAATTTTTTGCACCTGAAGCGATGAAGGTGCTATTTTATCTTTTTCATACATAGTATTTATTTCACCAAATAAATTAAACAATTGTGTCTGTATTGATATTTTTTCATCTTTATTTTGTAATCTTTCAACTGTTTCAGTAAAAAAATCAGTACCAACAGAGTATTTCTCGCCGTCAGAGAATGTAATTGCAAGTTCATACATATTTGGATTTTCATAAAAATATTCAAAATCGAGAGAGTTAATTTTATATGGTTTTTTATAACCATACTCGGTTAACTCTTTTGGAAATTGTTTTGTTTTGTAATAATTTTCAAGCATTTGTATCTCCAATTCAAAAAGTTGTTTTTTGATGAGTTGTTTTGCATCTAAGTTTTTCTTTATTTGTTCTGGTGTGAGAGGATGTGGAGGAGACGTTGTATTTATAACTTTTTCAAGATATGGTTTGGCTTCATCATATGTGAGATAACTTTCGTGATATTCTGCAAAATTGTATATTGAGGAAAAATCAGAAGAGAGACTTGATCGATCTTTTATATATGAATTTGATAGTGCCATCAATCGCGGTATTTCTTCAGCATATTGGTGTGTACTGAGACACGTCAACATCTTGTTTTCATCCAATCCCGTAATCTTTGCGTTTGAAATCATCTTCATATATTCTTCTTTAGTAAATGTTGTGAAAAATAGTTCATTCATACGAATACGTATCATAGCCTTTTCAAGAGCCTGAGCTACTTCCATTCCTTTGTTTTGTTCAAATCCGCATAGATATACTTCATAGTTTGGAACGTTTGATTCATATTCTTGTTTTTCAATTGGGCGATATGAAAATTGTATTTTGTTTGTATCTATGTAATTCTTTTTAATATTTGGATATGTATCATTTATAAAATAATATACAAAGGGACTGCCAAATAAGGCAAATTGAGACATTCTGACTGGTGCATTTATATCACCTATTACAACTTCTGAATCTTTGATAAATGTATTCCAATCAATAATTGATTCTTGAGAAGGTATTGATGCGAGTTTTGAAGATGTATCTAATGAGAATGAAACAAAGCTAAGTGTTAGATCGTTTGAGATTGATTGATTTTTGTACATGCTTTGGATGTAGAGTTTAAATTCTGGAATTTTTAATGTTAATGATTGTAGTTGATGAGTATCTGATTTGATCGAGATGATGATCGTTGATGGATTCTTTAAATCAATATCATCTTTTGTGATGATATTTTTGGAATATTTATCGTTGAGAAGAGTGAGGACTTGTTCTGGTTTGAGATTTATTGTATATGATATTGCTCCATCTTTATTTTGTATATTTACAATTTCAATATTTTCGCTTAATAATATTTTTGAAAAAGTTAATAGATTAGAGAGTGAGATATAATTTCTAATCTGACTTAATACAGGGTTTGAATAGAATCCAGTTTTTTCTGGAATTTTTATCCACTCTGATTGGGGATGTTTAAATACTAAATCATTAATAAAATTATCATATGATGCGTATAGTTGTTTGTCTCGATAGATTGTTTTAAATTGTACCACTGATCCCCTATCATTTGATGGAAGTTTTGCTCCAATTTGACCATTAATAATATCTCTATCTCCTGAGGATAGATTGAGAATCGATGTTCCTGTGAAGGTTGAGATGATTGGATTAAGTGAAGTATCATCAAATCCTTTTGATTCAAGTTTGATTTTTACTTCATATGATATGGGGTGATTAATAGATTGAAATTTTGAAATAGATTCTTTAATCAATGTGGTTGAAGTATCTTGAAAAATAAAAAAATAGTAAAAAATTCCAAAAAAAAGAGCCACAAAAGAGAGCATATAAGATCCATATCTCAATAATGTTGCTTTTTCTGTTTGTCCTTCATATAGTTTCATAATGATTTTATTATATAATATTTCATGCCTAAACATACCTTTGCATCGCTATTAATAAAAAATAAAAAAATTACGCTGAGTGGAATGATAATTATTTCTTTGTTGTTAGCATTTGGTCTTGTGATGATAGTTGGGTCAACTCGATCACCAAAAAAAATTATACAGATTACAAAAACACAACCTAAATCTTCTTTTCAGCCGGGAAATGAAAATAATTTATTCGGAATTCTCACACAAGAGCAAATAAATGTTCTTCCTGAAAAAAAGCGAGAAATAGTAACGTATTCTATAGGGCATATGACTGCACAAGATCGTGAAAAAATGACTGTCTTTTTTAGGTCTAAAAAGATTAAGTCGTCATTATTGGCCATGTCTTCATTATTATATTTTTATCCGTATGGATTTTTTGATGAAGAGAAGGATGGAAGTAGTACGTATTATAGTAGTAACCACAATTTTAGTTGGAAGGTGAAATTGGGCTGGACCTTTTTCCCTATCTATGCAAATAGTATTCGGTTTGAAGCACCAGGTAGTAATTATGATCGTAATTTGGCATTTGATTATTCGATTTTTAAAGAATGTAATTCTACTATGACGTATGAAGATCATATAAAAAAAGGGGTAGACAGGCGGATTCTTGAATCTTCAATGGATATAGAATATACAATGATTCAAAAAAAGGGACCTGAAAAAGTAAAAATTCAGAATTGGGATGCGATACGGTATACCTATTATCAGAATGGTGGAGGGATGAATAATAAAGCTACAAATGGAAAATTTCATATCGTTGATCATTATTTGAATATTGATGGGCAGTTTTATGATATTACATATAAGTATCTTGATGAGGCTTCATATAACAAATATATTAAGGATGTGGAGTGGATGATCCAATCATTTAAGCCTGATTTGAAGTCGTGTGATGAAAATAAAGAAGGATTTTCTGATATACAAATAAATTCTCTGTATCCACCAAATGGGTATTCTATGTATGAGAGGAATAAATGAAATTCACGATGGTACAGACGCGATTAATCGCGTCTGTACAACAGTTTATAATCGTGTCTGTACATTGTTTTTGTCCTTTTTCCAATTTATAGGATTTAATTGTATATATAGACTGATGCGATCAAATTCATCCTCATCTCTGATTATTCTGTCATAAAATAGTGGTTGCCATGCAAATGATTTGTATTGTTTGTGAATTTCAAATGTTGTTCTTCCTTTATACCAGCGGATTATCGTAGATACATTTTCTTGTAACATTGGATTATGGTTTGCCGTAATTCCACCATTATGCGTAGAGACGCGATTATCCATGGTGGTAGAGACGCGATTAATCGCGTCTCTACATATGGTGATTATCCCATGCACATGGTTTGGCATGATGACAAATTCACCCAATGTGGCAAATGGAAATTGTTCCGGTATTTGTTGCCATACTATTGATGCAATATTCCCAATTTCGGATAATTGTATAGATCCATCGATTATTTCCCCAAAAACACTTTCTCTATTTTTTGTGCATATCGTAATATAATATGATCCATTTTCCGCGTAATTATATCCTTTTAATCGGGGTGATCCGATATGGTATGTATTTTGAAATTTATTCATGTAATTGTATTTCCCGTTTCCCAGTAATCAATTCTGGAATGAGTAAATCACGCATTTTATTTAAAGTTATGTTCAAACTTTCTATTTGTAATATTTCAGCAGTTAGACTTTGAATGTAATTTTGAAATGAATCTAGAAGATAAGAACTGGGTATAACGACGCTTATATTTCTTAAAATTTCTGTATTGATATTTTTAATTGCTGCTCCATAACTGACGCTATCAAAATATTCTTTATGTTGATTTATTACGTAATATAAATACTCATTAGAAACGTAAGCATTTGCACTTAGATACATCCAACCATCATGAATACAACAATCTACACCTAATAATTTTGTAAAGCCTAAAGTACCACTTGTAGCTATCACTAAGTTTCCTTTCTTTATAAATCTACTAAAACTAGCTCCAAATTCGTTTACTTTTGCTTTAGTTTCTAAAATGTAAAATCCCGATTTTGTAGCATCAGCAATTTTTAACCATGGTATTTTTCTATTTTCAAAATACTTTTTATCAGTAATTGGTCTAGGAGAGGAACCTCTCCCTACAGTGCATGTTGAACCTAAAGTAGTTATCCTTCACCCGTCTGGTATTTTTCCATATTCGGTCCCGCTGTCGATGAGTTTTACTTTTTCATGTCCGGGGAATTTGAATTTTACAAACCATTCCGTATAAAGCAACTGCGCCATCTCCTCAAGGATTTTGATACGTTTTTGGTTTATTTCTATCAGATCATCATATGAAGAAATTAGAGAAGCAATTTTTTTTTGTTCTTGTAAGTTTGTAATTACAAACACTTCAATGGCTTTAAATGATGAATGAGTTAAATCAGGTTGAGCAGCTCTTGATGCAACTTTGTTGACAAGAAAATAAATCGACTCTTGTTTTAGCAAATAATATAAGTAGTTTATATCAATATCCGCAAAAGGTTTTATCTTAAAACAATTATTATGAACAACGCCTTTTCTGTTTTTAAATACAAGTCCCACTTGCCCTGTTCTTGTATAAATTAAAGAAGAATCATCTGCAATAAATTGAGGACCTACTCTTTTAGAATCTATATACTGTTCCACTTTATTATTAATCAAATCTGTAATTCTGAGGAGTGGCAAATCACTTCTATTTACAATCAAGTGTTTAGACTTTTTATTTATTGCGAGACCTTGTTGTAAATCACAAACATCCCCCAATTTCACCTTCTTCCAATTTGTATTCATATTATTTCTTCATTCCTTTTTGTAATTGCTACAACTGTCAAGTATTCCTTGACAGTTCTTTAGCCTACGACTTTAAACTTCTCCCTTGAGAGGTAGAAAATTATTTTTATCGAGCATGGTTATAATACTTCGTATTAAATAATTGTTTTCAAAGGCAAGTATGTATTTTCGTTTATTTTCTTCTTCGGGAATTATCATTTTTTTGTCCTTTAAACGTGATAATGCTCTAGAAATATGAGGTGCATGCTTATCTGGAAAAATGGCTTCAAGGTCTCCCGCCATAAAGGCCTGTTTTGCCACGGCCACTTTAAGTATTGCTGCTTCTTCGGCTGTTATAACTTTGTGTTCCAAGGCATCTGTGATTGAGGGAAGTAATATTGCTTCAGCGAGGTAACTATAATCCAGCAGTTTATCTATTTTTTCAACTTCTCCTTTTAATCCCGATAGTACATACTGCGACCAGTTTAATAAGCCTTTTTCGCTTCCATCGTCTGCGGCTGTTAGATTATCGTAATAGGAGTTTCTGTCGATGCAGAATATAGCCGTGGGGTTTACGATATGCCCAATATGAATATTAAACCCATACTTTACTAGTTGTGCATAGGTAAGCAAGCGGACAGTACGTCCATTCCCGTTTCCAAACGGATGAATCCATGCAAATCGGTGATGTGTGAGTGCGATTTTTAAGAGATCGTATTTTGGGGGATCTTTTCTTGATATAAATTGGGTCAATTCTTCCATGTAATCACAAACTCGATGGTTCTCTGGTGGAGTATGGGTTGATTTTGTAATTTTTACGTTATAGGACCTATATCGTCCGGGGGTAATATCTCCTTCTTTGGACGCCGAAAGACCGGTAACAACGTATTTATGTAACTCACGTATATATGCTTCGTTAATCTCGTTATCATCAATGGTGTCGTCTATAAAGTTCATAGCACGTTCTACGTTCATGATTTCGGAAATATCTTCACCAATATTTTTTTCTGATGATAATTTTGTTTCTATAAACTCTGCAATCGTGGTGTGGTTTCCCTCTATTCTGGCAGAACCGATACTTTCCAAAGTATGAAACAAATTTTTTAGCTGAAAAAAAATCTTCGGATGTGTTGTGCCGGATACTTTTTTACGGCGCAGATAGTCCAGATCTATAATAAGATCAGTTAATGGTGACCCGAATGGTGGTTCTATCAGCTGGATGGAATTATAAAAAGATTTGCTTTGACTATTCATAACAATTAACACTTTTTGCTAAAAGTGAGCGTAAAATTATACATTTCACATTATAACAATTAACACTTGTGATTTCAACAATTAACACTTTGTTACAAAACCCTTTTCCAGTCATCTACAATTTTTTTTCCAATTCGTGGGATTCTTCGGTGAGGGTGGTGAACTCGGTCATGAGTTCTGTCATACGGGCTTCAAAGTCTATGTTGCTCAGCTCTTTTTCCTCGATTTCGACGTATCGGCCGGGATTGAGTGAGTAGTCATTTGCTTTTATTGTTTCCAGATCGACTGCTTTGCATCTGCCTTTGATATCTGCATACGGTTTTTTATTATCTTCTTTACGATAACGGCGGACGATATCGGCTATTTCCTGTATCTGCTCATCGGTCCAGGTGTTATGTGCACGATCAATGGGAGTAAAGATATCCTGCGCATTGATAAAGAGAATTTTGTTTTGTCTATCTGTACTTTTTTTACCTTTATCAAAAAACCAGAGCGTACAGGAAAGCGTCGCATTCATAAACATATTGGGTCCAACAGAGATGATGATATCGACCATGCCGTCATTGATAAGTTTGGTGCGGATTTCTTTTTCTTTATTTCCGGCATCACTTGCAGAATTTGCCATGACAAATCCGGCTCTACCTTTTTGATTTAAGGCACTTGCAAAAATCTGTACCCATAAATACTTGCATTGCTGATTTCACCTTTTCCGGTTACTGGCAGACCATGATAGTAGCGAGGATCACCTTGTATACGTGATGGATCTATGATGATCTGCCCGTTTTTATCTTCCCCTTTTACATTAAATGGAGGATTCGCAAGAACAAAATCAAACGCACCGACACTCTTAAATGGATCTTGATAAAACGAGTTTACTTCTTCGATCTTTCCTGAAAAACCATGGATGGCAAGATTCATTTTTGCGGTACGGATATTACTACTACCTTTTTCCTGACCGTAGAGTGCGACTTCGTTCATGACATTTGAATTATAGTTGGAGTGTTTTTTGACAAAGTTTGCCGATTGCACAAACATGCCACCACTTCCGCACGCAGGGTCAAGGATCTTTCCATGATATGGCTCGATAACTTCGACAAGAAGTTTGACAATTGATTGTGGCGTAAAGAACTCTCCACCTTTTTGTCCTTCAGAGCGGGCAAATTCACCCAAGAAATATTCGTAGATTTCTCCAAAGGCATCGCCTTCGATATCGTCGTGGATCTGATTAAAGTTTTTAAGTAAGGTGATAAGAATCTGGTTGTTTTCGTCTGCGCGTTTGGAGATAGTCGTATATTCTTGAGGAAGCACACTGGCTAAATCACGATTATGTTCTTCAATAGCCTTCATGGCATCGTTGATGGCTTTGCCAATATTTTCATTTTCCGGCAAACTCATGAGATAGAAATAAGAAGCATTCTCAGGGAGATACAAAATACCTTTTGATTTATAGTGATCGGGGGTAAGTGGAGCCTGACGAGTGGAAGTAGTTTGTGTTGCACGATCATGGATAAGTTCTGATTGAGTTTTTTTGAAGCGGACGTCGGCAAACTTGAGAAAGATGAGCCCGAGGATTGGTTCGGAAATTTCATTGAGCTTCATGCTCCCATTTGCCCGCAGTTGTTCTGCTGCTGCCCACAGTTTTTAGTGAAGATTTTTTCGTGATGTATTCATATGTGTTGCTATCCTATAAATTGAATCATTATACCCCAATAACACAGGTTTGCAACTTTAGGCAGACATAACACGAAAGTTA
>JBAXPW010000022.1:0-21297 GCA_037132015.1 Candidatus Roizmanbacteria bacterium | reverse complement strand
AACAACGTACTAACCCACTCATATTAACAACGCACAGGCTGAATTGGAAGCCTGCTCCAAATCATCCGTGGAGATCGTATTTATAAATTTAGGAGTATGAATTATTTAATTTTGATATAGTTTGATGTATGACATTTTCATTTCGGTTTGACACACATGATGGAGGAAATATGTAAAATAGTGTGAATATTGTTCATTTGTATTCAAAATATTTGTTATTTAGGAGACTACCCGTTTACCCTTTCAGTGAAGGGGAATTGAGGAAGTATTCATTTCAGTCCATAACATCTCTGTCTTTTTTCTAGATTCTTCTGCGAAGTTTGAATCATTTCCTGCATAGATTATCTCTCTTGATGATGAGATGATGAGGCCATTATGATTTATTGTCAGCCCCGCATCTAATGTATTTTGAAGATCCCCGCCTTGAGCACCGATACCGGGAACTAAGATCGGCATATCCCCTACAAGTTCACGAACTTTTTTGAGTTCATTCGGATAGGTGGCACCAACAACGAGTAAACAGTTTTTATTTTCATTCCATTTTTCAGATATTTCTTGTGCAATATGTTGATATAGTGGTCTATTTCCAACTTCCAATGATTGAAATTCATTTGATCCTGTATTTGATGTTTTGCATAAAAATATTGATCCCTTATCCTTACGCTGTAAAAAAGGAAGCATGGCTTCTTTTCCTAAATAGGGATGAAGTGTGATCATATCGGCGTCTAACAAATCGAACGCAAATGTAACATATCCTTGATTGGTATTTCCAATATCGGCTCGTTTTGCATCAAGGATGATCAAAACTTCAGGATATGTATGTTTGATATAGTCGCAGGTCAATTTTAATTGGTGCAGTCCAATAGTTCCTAGCGCTTCATAAAAGGCGGTGTTTGGTTTGTATGCAATAACAAGGTCGTGAGTAGCATCTATGATTGTTTTATTAAATTCAAAAAATGGATCATTCATTTTTCTGATATGCAGAGGAAGTTTTTCCATCACAGGATCGAGCCCAATGCAGAGAAGGGACTTTTTGCTTTTGATGAGATGGTTAAGTCGTTGATACAACACTTTAGTTAATTAAGAACTATTAATGACTCACGGATTCGGAGGACTCCTCCACAGAGGAGAATTTCTCTTTTCACTTTAGACTTTAGACTTTCGACTTTATAACTTTTTTCCCCATTCACTTGGATTTCTGAGCCAGTTTTCAACTTCTATTTGTTCATAATTTTGTATGATCTTTTTTGATACAGCAATGTTGAGAATATCGGTGATGGTCGTTAGTACAAGCGGTGTGAGATTATTCTCCCTAAAGGCTTTTTTTGCAAGATCCGTATTATAAGTGGTTGTGGCAACAACAAAACTGACAGTACATCCTGCTTCTCGAATAGCTTGAGCATTTTCGATGCAGCTTTTAGCAGTGGAGAGATGATCCTCGATAATTACTACGCGACTATTTTTTTTTAAAAATCCTTCGATCTGATTTCCTTTTCCATGACCCTTTTTCGCTGATCGTACAAAAACCATCGGCTTATTTAATCGATCTGCAATCCATGCACCTTGAGGAATTGCAGCGGTTGCAGTTGCAGAGATATAATCGAACGAATCTATTCCGATAGTTTTTGTTATTATATCAACATAGCCGTCTATAATAGCAGTACGTTCTTTTGGATATGAAATAATGAGACGATTATCTACATATATTGGAGATAGCATTCCCGACGTATACGTGTATGGTGGATCAAATCGAAATGACACTGCACCTATTTGTAATAAAATGTCTGCAATTTTGTCCATGATTAAAATAAATTAGTAACTTCTGATTTAATTTCTTGTGCAAGAAATGGATTCCACATAGATCCTGTTGCACTAAAAACAGCATCAGCTCCGTTTTTTATATATTCGTTATAATCATTAACTGATTGTACTCCTCCAACACCATCAAGAGTATAGGTAAAACCATACTTATTTCTCATTTGTGATAATCGTCGTATCATATCCAATCCAGCCCACCTGATAGCGTTTCCACATATTCCTGATTTGAGTCGATTTTTTCCCGGAAGTGCTTGAATTCCTTCATCATTCACAATTGGTGCGGGGATGGTATTGATTGCAGATATTCCTTGAGCATATTTGTTACAAATTTGTGCAAACTTGAGAAGATCTGTTTCATTTTCAAAATATCCTGTCTTAACAATAAGGGGTTTGTTTCCAATAGCATTTTTTATAGAAAATAATATTTCTTCTGTTATTGAAAGGTCGTAACAAACGAGTCCTTCGTTTCCTATGTTTGGGCAGGAAAGATTGACCTCAAGTATCTTGGCAGTTGTTTCAAATGCTAATTGTGCTGATAAAACAAAGTCATTTATAAGTTCATCTCGAGTTTGATTTGGTTTGACAGTTCCCATAAAACTGAGAATCAACACTTGACCAATACCTTCATATGAGATAGCTATTTTTACATCCTCTTGCCAGATCTCAGCTTTTTTAGATGGTACGCCAAAAGAGTTGGTGATTGTGAGCGGTTGGGTGAAGGTTGTTTTTGCATGAACTGGGGTTTGTGATCTTTGTAATGTAAGATCTCCATTTATATCAACAGGAATGATATTTGGGTATGCATGACAAGGAAAAGAATTACTCCGTACTGTTTTGTAGACCACGAGGTCATATCCTTTTTGAAATGCAGATTGTACAAAAGAGCTGTTTAAAATGGGACCAGCAGGAATACCAAAAGGTAAAAATACGTTTTGACCATGATAATTGATTGATGGAGTACCTTTTTGAACATAACGATTAGAATTTGAAAATTCCCCAAATGGACCTTCTGAATAATTTGCTTCATATGTCTTGAGCGGATCGTAAAATGGAATCTGGGACATAGGTATAAAAAAACAATTATTAAATAAAATATTATGTTTCGGGATATATAACGATTCCTTCGCCACGATTTATCAAAATATTGCCATTTTCAAACACTGTTTTTCCTCTGATAGTTACTTTCTTAATAATGCCTCGTGCCTTCATACCTTTGAAAGGAGTCCATTGACATTTTGTAAACAAATGGTCATCAGAGATGATAAATTCTCGATCTTCTATTTCAACAAATGTATCAGGTTGTTGTGGAATATGAAAAATTTCCATGGGACGTTGATAACAAAGAGATATGATTTTGTTTCTCGATAATTTTCCTTCTTTTTCTGCGTGAAGTAATAGTGGTAGTGTTGTCTCGAGACCGGGAACACCAAATGGCGGGTTTTCGGAATTTTTTTCTTCTTTTGTATGAGGTGCATGATCTGATTCGATGACGTCGATATACTGAAGATTGTTCCATAAAAATTCTGTGTCTTTTTGGGTATGAAGTGGTGGTTTCATTTTTCCATATCCTTCAAGATGTTGAGCAATCGTTTCATTTAAAAATAAATGGTGAGGGCATACGCCACAGGTGATTGGCAATTCTTCATTTTTTGCTTTAATAATTTTTTGTAATTCATTTTTGCTTGATGTATGACAGATATGTACAGGTTTGCGAATTTTTCGTACTATCTCGACTATCATGTCGATCATATCTTCTTCTGCATGGCACAAGATTGGTTGTGAACTTGTCCATGATTGAAAAATACTATTCAATTTTTCAGGAGTGATAATAAAACCACCTGTTGTGATGTTGAGATATAATTTCAGTCCAAACACGGTATCTTTAATCTTTTGAAATTCTTCTATAGTATCTCCAAGGGATCCAAAATAAAAACCGATATCACATACTGTTTGATTTTTTGCTGATTGAATTTTTTCTTCAAGTCGTTCTTGTGTGGTGATTGGAACAATGTTGTTGGGCATATCAAGCACAGTTGTAAATCCACCTGCAAGTGCGGATGAAGTGCCGGTAAAAAAATCTTCTTTATGTGTTTGCCCCGGGTCTCGAAGATGTACATGTACATCTATGAGTCCAGGAAGACGGATTATTGACATACTAAATATTACTAATTACTAATTACTAATTACTAATAAAGTCCAAAGTCTAAAGTCTAAAGTATCCTCTTAAGTGGATGTGTTTTTTGTATAAATCAACTTTCTTCTTTATAAACTCTTTTCCCCTTTGCCCTTTTATTTTTACCCTCTTTTTATAACTTTATAAACTTATTCATAGTCACTCCTATGTTTTCTTACATACTCTTGCCATGATTGTGCTTCCAAATCTTCAAGAGAACATGATGTAATTGCTTTAATAAATAACTCTGCCTTTTTGCGATTTGTTAATAACGGGATATTGTGATCAACTGCAGATCGTCTAATAATGTAATCGTCATCAATATCTTTTTTATGTGAATGATCGACAATAATGATCGCAAGATCTACTTTTTTAGTTTGAAATAGATCTAATGTGTTTGGATTTTTTTTGTCATGAATTTTAAATATTTTTTTTGTTTTAATTCCATTTTTTTTCAAAAAAAGAGCAGTTTTTTCTGTTGCATAAATAGGAAGTGAACATTTATTTAGTCTCCAGATTGCATTAAAAAATTTTATTTTATTCTCATCCCCTCCCAAAGATAAAAATATTCCTCTTTTTGGTGGAGAAATGCCGACAGACATAATGGCTTTCAAAAATGCTTCTTCAACAGTTGCTCCAAACGATGCAGATTCCCCTGTTGATGCCATCTCCACAGATGATATTGGATCAGCGCCTTCAAGACGTGAGAAGGAAAATTCAGGAACTTTAACCGCTACATATGAAGGATAAAAAATCGGTGTTGGTTGGGATGATTGAAATATTGAATCGACGATAATTCGTGCAAAGTTTACCCCAGTAGCTTTAGAAATAAAGGGGAGAGTTCGTGATGCTCTCACATTCATTTCAATTACCGATACTAAGTTATCTTTTGCTAAAAACTGTATGTTAAAAGGCCCTGATATCTCGAGTTTGCGTATGAGTATCTGTGCAATTTCCATAATCTTATGTTCGGTGTAAACATTTACATTTTGAGAAGGATAAATGATACTTGCATCACCCGAGTGTACCCCCGCTTCTTCAACGTGTTCTGAGACGGCGCTGATTTGTATTATTCCTTTTTGTGCGACACCATCAAGCTCTATCTCCTTGGCGTTAGTAAAAAATTTTGAAATAGTTATGGGATGTTCATTTGATACAATAGTTGCTTCGTTGATGTATTTTTCAAGATCAGAATCGTTGTAGCATATATTCATGGCACTTCCTGAGAGGACATATGAAGGTCGTATGAGCACAGGATACTGTACCCGTTTTGCAAAAGCAACAGCTTCTTTAAGATTTGTAAAAGTATTCCAATCTGGTTGTCCAATATGTTCCGAATCAAGAAGGGATGAAAATTTATTCCGGTCTTCTGCAATATCAATGTTCTTTGCGGTTGTTCCTAACAATACACATCCATGTTCATTTAAAGGTTTGGCTAATGTATTGGGGCGTTGTCCACCTACTGATACAATAATTCCTTCGGAATTTTCAAATTCATAAATATCTGCAATTGTTTCAAATGTGAGTTGCTCAAAATAAAGACGATCTGACATGTCATAATCAGTAGAAACTGTTTCAGGATTGCAGTTGATGACGATTGATTTTTTGTTATAACTTTTGAGATACATCACAGTATTTACACAGGTCCAATCAAACTCTACAGATGATCCAATGCGATAGGGGCCCGATCCAAGGACTATAACTCCCTGTCTCCCCAATGGTTTGATATCATGATGAGAGCCATGATACGTGAGATACACATAGTTAGTTTGTGCGGGAAATTCTCCAGCCAATGTGTCGATTTGAAATATTGACGGAGTAATCTGCCACTCTTTACGAAGTATTCTGATTTCTAGTTCTGATTTATATACGTAACTCCCAATTTTTTTATCAGAACATCCTGATTGTTTGAGTTTGAGTAATGTTTCTTTTGTGAGTTTTTTTGATTGTAACAATTCATTTTCAAGAGTAATGATATGTTTTAAACGTTCAAGAAACCATGGATCAATGCCACTTAGTGCATATAGTTCGTCCGTCGAAATAGCACGTTTCATACCTTCTGCAATTGAAAATATTCGGAGAGGATGTGCATTTTTAATTTGCACCTTTAATTCATCAAGAGAAGAATTTGAATTGTGATTATCAGTGAGACCATCAATACCGATATCAAGCATACGGAGACCCTTTTGAAGAGCTTCCTCAAATGTTCGACCAATTGCCATTATTTCACCTACTGATTTCATACTGCTTCCGAGTTTTTGATGTACCTGTTTGAATTTATTTAGATCCCATCGGGGAATTTTGACAACAATATAATCAAGTGCAGGCTCAAAACAAGATTGTGTTGTTTTCGTAACTTGATTTTGAACTTCGGTGAGACTTTTTCCAAGTATGAGTTGTGCACCAACATATGCAAGCGGATATCCGGTTGCTTTTGAGGCAAGTGCTGATGATCGAGACAATCGTGGATTGAGTTCTATCACATAATACTCTATCTCCGAATTTTGTGGATGAGGATTAAGTGCATACTGTACATTACATTCGCCGATAATATTGAGACTTCGTACTAGTTCAATAGCCTTTTCTCTCAAAAAATGATATTCAAAATTTGTCAGTGTTTGACTTGGTGCAACCACAATCGAGTCTCCTGTATGTATACCTAACGGATCAACGTTTTCCATATTACAAACTGCGACACAATTATCAAATTGATCCCGCACTATTTCATACTCTATTTCTTTATAATGATGAAGATATTTTTCAATCAGAACATGATCTGAAAATGCGAGGGCTGTTGATACGATTTGTTGAAGATCTTTTGTATTATATGCGACTCCAGATTTTTGACCTCCGAGTGCAAATCCTGCACGCACCATAACAGGATATCCAATTTTTTTTGCAATTGTTTCTGCATCGGTAGCAGATCGAGTTGTTTCACTGGGTGGGATTTGTAATCCAATTTTTTTCACATGTCTTGCAAATTGGTTGCGATTCTCACTGATAATTACAGACTTAATTGGTGTACCGAGAATCTTAACATCATATTTTTTCAAAATTCCTTTTTTGTATAAATTCATACCACAATTTAATGCAGTTTGACCTCCAAACGAGATAAGAATGCCATCTGGTTTTTCTTTAGCAATAATTTTTTCAATAAAAAATTCATCAATAGGAAGGTAATAGACCGTATCAGCAAGGAATCGAGAGGTTTGAATTGTTGCAATGTTTGGGTTTATTAAGACAGTGAGTATCCCCTCTTCCTTGAGAGCCTTTATTGCTTGTGAACCAGAATAATCAAATTCACCTGCTTGTCCTATCTTTAGCGCTCCTGAACCTAAAATTAAAACTTTTTTTATTGAGTGCATATGTGAATTGGTTATTTGACCCTTTTCAAAAAATAATCAAAGAGCCATTCGGTATCGGTAGGTCCTGCCGACGCTTCAGGATGAAACTGTACTGACATAAATGGCTTTGTTTTGTGAATTATTCCTTCGTTAGTTCCGTCATTTGCATTTGTAAACCACGGTTGAAATCCTTTGGGAATTGTTCCAACGGCAAATCCGTGATTTTGTGTCGTGAGATAACATCGTTTGCTTCCCTCTAGTAAACATGGCTGATTTTGACTACGATGACCAAACTTTAACTTATAGGTATCACCACCAGAGGCGAGAGCCAATATCTGATTACCAAGACATATGCCAAAGATGGGAATATTTTTTTTTAGTGCCTTTGTTATTGTTTCAATTGTTATATCTACCATCTTTGGATCACCGGGACCATTAGAAATCACGATTGCATCAAATTTCAAATTAGAATGAAAAAGATCAAAATCCCATGGGACAATGTGAATTGTTGTATCTCGTTTGAGCAGACATCGAATGATAGTTTCCTTTACTCCACAATCAATCACAACTATTTTTTTTGATCCTGATCCTATTGTCATCACTTTTTTTGTTGATACTTTGTTGACCAGATTGATTTTTTCAGAATCTACAAATGGAATATCTTTTTTGATGACTATTTTTCCCGACATCACTCCTTGCTCTCGTATTTTTTGTGCAAGAAATCGAGTGTCTTTAATCTCAAGAGCAGGTATTTTTGCATCGTTTAACCATTCTGAAAGCGTTTGTTTAGAATCCCAATGAGAGGGTGTTGGATTGTAAGTTGAGACAACTAATCCGCTGACATGTATGGTGTTTGATTCAAGTTTGGAAATATCGGGAACACCATAATTACCAATGATCGGATAGGTAAATACTACTATTTGCCCTGCAAATGAAGGATCTGTCAAACTTTCTGGATATCCAACCATCCCTGTTGAAAAAACAATCTCACCAGCAGAAGAAACAGGAAACCCAAAGCTTGCACCGGATAGTTCGGTGCCATCTTTGAATACTAGTTTCCCTGTCATAATGCTCCAGTGATGAGTGATAAAAGTGCCATTCGGATATACATACCATTTTTCATTTGTTTTGAGAGATACCAAGCTCGTGGATCAGAATCGATACGAGGATCGATCTCGCCAACTCGTGGTAATGGGTGTAAAATAATCATGTTCTTATTTCCTTGGTTTTTCAAAAGATTTGGAGTGATGATAAACGAGTGTTTGATTTTTTCATACTCTTCTTGTATTGCAAAACGTTCCTTTTGCACACGAGTCCAGTACCAAAATTGACAGTTTTTTGGTATATCTTCCTCATCATGAATCTGAATGAGTTTCAGTCCTAATTTTGTGTATTCCTTTACATCCTTTTCAGGCAACATCAGGCGCTTGGGAGATAGTAAATATATGGTGTTACCTTTGTAGAATGAAAGTCCTCTGAGTAATGAATGAACAGTACGTCCATATAACAAATCACCGGCGATTAGACCGGTGAGATTTTCCAACGTATTGAATCGTTGGTGTATAGTGTACATATCAAGTAATGCTTGTGTTGGATGTTCGCCATATCCATCACCTGCATTGACGACGGGGATATCAGCAACGTTTGATGCGCGAAGCGCCGAGCCATTTTCAAAATGTCTGATGATGATGATGTCAGAATATGTTTCAAATACTTTGATTGAATCTTCAAAAGTTTCTCCTTTAACAGCGGACGAGGTCTCAAGTGGATTTTGATATTCAATGGTAACTCCTCCCAATCGTTTTATTGAAGCAGAAAACGAGCTGATAGTTCGTGAAGATGGTTCAAAAAAAAGGAGTGTTGCTAATTTATTTTGTAGATACGGAACAATAGTATTCGTGTTAAGTTGTGTGATTATGTGTTTCGTTGTTTCAAATAATTGAGAAATTGAAGAAGTATCAAACTGTTGAAGGGAAATAATATCTTTGCCTTTATATTGTTGGTTTATTTTTTGATAGTTACTCACTAAAACTAAATTCTAAATTACTACGTATAAATATTCAAGTGGAATTTGAATTAGGTGGTGAGGTTATGATGATTATACTATCTTTGATTTGATATGATATCCCACTATCCCTGCACTGATGATTACATTGAGTGATTTATTTATCCCCCACATGGGAATCTCTGCAACATAATCACAGAGATCGAGTGTCTCTTTTGCTACACCAAATGTTTCATTCCCAAGTATTATTGCGACTGGAGAGGTATACTCTATATGAGTATAGGGAACAGAAGTGTCCGATTGTTCTACCGCAATAATTTCTATTTCTTCACTCCTCATTCTTAATTCCTTTATAGCATCACTTGCAGTCTCTTTATATTCCCAAGGAACCACTTTATATGTTCCTACTGATGCTTTGGCGATGCGAGGATTTGGCGGAATTTCACTTGATCCACAGATATACATTTTTTCTATGGCAAGTCCATCAGCAAGTCTAAATAGGCCACCTATATTATAGGTGTCATACACATTATCAAGTATAAAAAAAATAGGATTTCGTTTTATTTCGTGTATTGCATGTTCTGCCACATTCTCATCCACATCTCTCAGTTCCTTTGCATTTAATTTCAACATAATAGTATTATACCAATAACGATTAATTTATGAAATTTCGGATATATATATCATTCTACGTTTAACATAGTAAATATGAAAAACCAAAAAGCTTTTTTAAAACTATTAGAATACTAATTATTGGTTATTGTAAATATATGACAAAATTGAAGTATTATCATACCCAATAGATATATTTATATATCGTTAAACGAAGAAGTTCGATATGATTGTTGTTTTAAAAATAATATGTTCTCAAAGGTAGTAAGATTGACTTATACTCAAGCCTGTAGTATAATATCGGATCTTATGAAGAAAGCACTATTTTATCTCACAACCATTCTTAGTCTTCTATTTCTTGGAGCTTCTATTGTTGGAGCTCAATACAACGGCCCAAATTCATCATACTCTATCATCATTGATAAGATGGTAGGAAGACCTATATTTCAAGGTAGCTCTATCATTCGGTATGATTATGTAGATAATTTGACTAGCTCCATGTTTCAATTTTATCCACAAGATCAGGTCAACTATCGCCTTATGGTGAAAAATACATCGAATGTCCGTTTGTACAATGTTATTGTCAAAGATTTTGTACCTAATTATCTTGAACCGATGGAAGGTCCCGGTCCATTTGATGCAAGTACACGCACTATTACATTTAATGCAGGTGATTTTGCAGTTGATGAAGAAAAATATTATTACATGAGGATGCAAATATATCCAAAAAGTAATTTGCCATCGAGTCAATTTTGTATTATAAATCGAACGGAAGCACGAAATGATAATACCTATGATGATGATACCTCACAAATATGTGTAGATCGTGAAGGGGTACCCAATTCTAATCGAGAATTGTTGACGACTGTAAATCAAGGCGTGTCTACAACAGCAAATCGTACAGTCTCAACGAATATTAATCAAATTCCAAGCGCAGGTGATCCTATGGGTCTTCTTATGGTTTTTGGAAGTTTGATAACACTGGCTTCTGGTATCGTACTTAATAAAAAAATATCATAAAGTAATTGTTATTTCGTATTTGAAGTTAAATTTATATGCATATTGTTGTTTTATCAGACGCTAAAATAAAAAAATTTCGTATTGATATTACTGAAAATCTCAAACTATTTATAGAAAAGTTGAGTAAAGATAAACGGGTTGCTTTGAAGCGTCTTATTTATCATGAAGAACAGGAGCAAAGTATGATTCAGTTGCGTACTAACATGCTCTCCACATTATTAAAGAATCATAAATTTGACCTTATAAAAAGTAAAAATCCTCTTCTCAAAGATCTCAAAAAAGAGATTGTGTCATAAAATAACTGCATTTGTCTTTTGCGATGTTTATTTTAGTATTTCTTTCCAGAGTTTATTGTTATCAAATCATCTTTATTCATATATAGTATATTTACAAATTTATAGTAATTTGTCAAGTGATTGCATTATCTATACAAATGCTATACAAAATATTAGACATACGATTATACATATTATAATATGTATTATGTCTACTCATCCATTACCATTAACGGCTTCTGCATCAGATTTACAGAGAAAGTCTAGAGAAATTTTGAAAAAAGTACAAGCTGATGAAACCCCTGTTTTAATTTTAAAAAACAATAAGACAGAGGCTGTTTTACTATCTCCTCGGCTCTATACTGAGATGTCAGAAAAAGTAGAAAAGTTTGAAGAATTTTTGGCAAAAGAAGCTATCCAACACTATTCTGCAGAAAAAAAAGATAAGAAATTGAAGAAACTAAATACAGTTGAAGAGCTCTTTGAGACATGAGAATAATCCAATTTTATCTTGCAATTTGTTTAAGTAGGGTATACAATGCATATAGATCGAGCGGATGTCGACCAGAGTTGAAAAACACTCTCTTAAATATCCTTTAGCTGTCAAAAGCCTCGGTCTTTTTTTAATGCCAGTTGCATAACTTCTCGCAACCCTACTATTTTATCTGCCTTGATTTTATTTTTATACGTATTTAATGCAAGATAATGAACAGGTGGATGATTCCCAATACGCTTAAAATGTATTGTTGGTTCAGGAAGTTCTGTATTTCGTATCATTTCAAGTAATATATCTTTTATTTGCTTTTCATGCCCAGGATATTCCATATCAATAGTAATATACTTTATTTCTTGCAAATATTCATAGATTAATAAGAATACTAGTGTGGCAAATGTACGATATACAAATAATCGTCCTAAATTGCGCATTCTGAACTCATTTTGAATACTTTGTTTTGTGGTAGCTATAATTTTAATGGTGTGTTTTGATCCATTACAAAAAGCCAACACAGTCGGTTTAGATGTGTCTTCTACCTTCCCCGATTGGTCTATCTCTATTTTCATAAGGACGGATTATAGCAGAGATAGTAGTATAATAATATGATATGAGTTTATTTTTCAGGATGAATTATATTATTCAAACATGGATCCCGAATCTAGTTCGGGATGACAGCCCAATAAATAAAAAAGACCAAGGTCGGAAGTCGACTGAAGAATAGAAAACTACAATAATTTTTAATTATAGGAAGTGAGAGGAGATTGATTCATATCTATCATTTATTAGAATAATATACATCTACATTTTGATGCAATCCTCTATTTTAGCCTCATTTATTTACAATTTTAGGAAATATTCCCACAATTTTTATATTAGTAATTTCACACTTTACTATGAGTTGCATTTTCCCACAGATATAGTATAATACACATACTATAATTTTATTTATAATCATATGAGTGCAGAAAGACAACAACAAGAACATTTTAAATTCGGTCGTAGAGAACGAACAGCTCTTGCTTTTAATACAGGATATCAAGCGGGTTTACGAGATGTAGTTGGTGGTGTACTTAATTCGGATGACGCTTTAACATATGCTGATATATTGAATGACTTTGAGAGATTTCTGGTTGGTAAAGATGGAAGATATATAATTCCAATAAAGGAGAGAACCTTGTCTTTTAAAGGAAGAGTTGATGTTTTACAAGAATATGGTATATCGTATTTTCAATCTTTAGTTGAGGCATGGAAAGCATCAGATTCAAATCAACGAGCAATGTTTGTAGGTGGTATTGGTTTAGGACTTGTTGCTTTGACAACATATGGATTAAATCATGTTTCAAATTCTGTCACGGGTCACGGTTTGGTTGATACTATTGCGGGTGCGAGTAGTGATCTTGCGCACACAGTTAGTGATGCTATAAATCCAGTAGCCAGTGCAGCATTTGACCCTGCAGATCGTGCTGCAGTTATATTTCCACCAAGTGCACCTTTGCCACCAGGAGCAGGTCCACATGATATAGCACCCAACACAAGATTCGATGTGCCAGGAACTGCTTTTGTAAGAGTTAATCGAAATCAAGTGGTTACATGGGGTGCAGTTAGCGTCGACGGAGCACCTCCAACCGATGATACAATGGTTGTTCATAACGATGAGCCAGCCCCAGTAGTAGATAGTATATCTCATGGTACTGCACGGGCAGTCGAAGGAGGTCTTACTAGTTTGCAACTTCGACAGGCAGTAGCCGCAGTACAATCACCCATAAAATTGGCAGAATTTCCAAATGGATCTCAAATTGGTTGTGATACTGCTACATTGCCATATCCTGAAGATGCAATAATACCGTCCCCTGCAAATACACATCTTCAAGCAGATGGAGCGAATATATTAACTACCTTGCCAGGGCATAGATATGATTTTCCTCAAGGTGTACATGGAATGATCACACTTGAGCCAGGTGCAGAATATTTTCTTGATGGAAATGTTACAGGTATCGATGGTAGCGCACCAACTACTCGACTTATCGTTGGTGATGGTCAAATTATACCAATTGAAAATGGATTCGCAGTACGTATCGGTCAATCAACTTCTGGTATTCCAGGTCGACCTAATATTACTCCAGAACAAAATGCTATATATGCATTGGATCATTATAGAATAGCCGAAATTCCTCAGCAAAATAGACCACAAGGAGATGCTGTATTTATAGATAGAAGATTAGTTGCTACAGAATGTACACAAAGAGATATACTAAACACACCAACACCATCAAACACATCAACACCATCAAACACACCAACACCTGATAACACACCAACACCTGATAACACACCAACACCACCAAACACACCAACACCTGATAACACACCAACACCACCAAACACACCAACACCGCCAAACATAGCTACAGGAACAACTACAGCTCCAGCTATAAGTACAGAAATAATTACAGGTACACAGGTAGTGGTACCAACACTAATACTAACACCATCACCAACACCAAAAACAGATAATACATTATATTTTCCACAAGTTAATGGAAGATTACTACCACAACCAACACCAATACCACAACCAACACCGAACCCTAATGTATGTGAAGGTATTGTTGCAAAAGTCGCAACTTATAATGGATTTGAAATATTTTCTAATGGAAGAGCTACTCATTTAGTTCCACCAGGCGTAACTCATTTTGAATTTGATGTACCAAATGAACAGTATGTATATGGTAATAATACGAGAGTAACGTTAGAAACAACTCAGAACGGAAATCCAGATTCCGGACAATCATTATATAATGACGGTGATTTATCAGATGGAGGATTCTCACCAAATGATATGGGGTCAATAGAAAGATGGACGGCACGAACGGAACATGATCTATCACCGGGTACTGATACTAAAGTAACAATTAGATTGGTTACTGACGATCCTAGTGTAGTTCCACCGTATAAAAATGTGCTTTGTCTAGTTGGAGACATTCACTCTGATCCATTGCCAAATACAAATAACTCAAACAAGGTGTTTGTGGATCCGAATAGTCAGTCGCAACCACCATCACCAGTAGAGGGTTCGGCGCCACCAACACCAGTTAAGCGAGAAAATAATGGTGATTCTAATAATGTATATCAAAACTCTGGAACTGCACCACAAGCAACTCCGTATAGTAGACCAATACCTTAATCATACAGACATTAATCAAGAATATAAACCCGCACTTAGGTGCGGGTTTTTTTGTGGTTGATATTTATACTACAAAATGATATACTATAAGCTATGGTAAATAGTCAGAATACTCTCATATCAGTGATAATCCCTGCATATAATGCAGAGAAATATATCCGAGAATCTGTAGCAAGCATACAACATCAAACATATCAGAATATAGAGATTATCATCATAGATGATGCATCAATGGATGAAACTTATAGGATAAGCAAACAACTTCAAAAAAAAGACAATCGTATTCGTATTTTCCAACACACCACTCGTAAAGGACCTGCACAAGCTGTCAACACAGGTTGGACCGAAGCAATCGGCACATTCATAGCTCGTATGGACGCAGATGATATTGCATTTCCAAATAGACTCGAAAATCAACTAGACTTCTTACAACATAATCCTGATCATATTGCAGTTGGTGGAACGTGTATCATGACAAATGAAGAAGGAGCACCTCTTTACTTCAAACATTTTCCAGAAACTCACAAAGAGATTTATCGAAGTTGTTTCATTTACAACCCACTTCAAGAAGGAACAACCATGATAAACAGATGTAAATTACCAAAAGATTATATGCTCTTTCAAACTGGTGTCAAGACGGGTGAAGGTGTTGATCTCGTATTTAGACTTTTTAGATATGGAAAAGTTCATAATCTCAATGACTATATGATATATTATCGGTTGCATCACACCAATACATCGCATAAAGCACGCAGGATGTTTTTCCATACCCTAAAGGCACGGATACGTGGAGTTATATTGTACGGATATATTCCATCAATAGGTGGCGTAATTGCTACGTTGGCACAGACTATACTTTTTGTACTTTTGCCTGAAAAAGCAGTAACATCACTGTATAAAACATTGCGCTATCAAAGCGATCTAAAATCAACAATATCCATACGACATCAATTACCAGCACATATATGAAAAAACTACAAAAATTATTATCATCATATGGTTTGTTTATATTATTAAGTTTTTTTCTTGCACTGTTTGCATGTCAAAACCATTTTACATTAGATGACTATATATTTATTTCTCTCCCGCTAAACAATACTATTGTAAAAGATATGTTGCATTACTTTTATGATTGGGGACTTTTTCGACCTTTAGGCATTATTTACTTTTATGTAATTTATTCTATCTATCTTCAATCGCCTTTTATATCATACCTTATTCCCCTTTTAGTACACATATGTACAGGATTACTAGTAGCAAAGGTACTTTCCTCATATCTTTCACGTACTGAGAGTATCTGTATTGGAATACTATACTGCACTATTCCTTTTTTGACTGAACAATACGCTTGGCTGGCTGGAAGTAATATATTATTTACAAACTTATCACTCATCTTGCAACTCTTTGTTATCACTAGATATGGCCATCATAAAAATGCTTTTTTCTATTTAGTGGCGATGCAAACTATTGGTGTTCTCTTTTATGAAACTATATTTTTTACTTGGATACCAATTGGCATTCTCTATTACGTTACAACTCACGAGTTAAGTACCAGTTCGATCAAACAACGCATGATTGATCTTGGAAAATTACTTTTTATACTATCTCTTCCCTGTATTATCTATTTTTCAATTCGTACCTTTATCTTCCCTCCCCATGTGGCTTCTATGAGATTGCTTCCCGAAGGAATACAAATGTTTACGATTCCATTTATAAATGCGAGACGCCTCATTGAAAAGATTGATCATCTCTTTGTTATGTCTTATGCGCATACTACTTTTTGGCAATATACGGTCCAGTTGGGGATCAAAGAGATCTATTCAAGTATTTTTGCAATCGTAGGTGCTGTTGGTTTACTTGAACTATTTTTTTTCAGACTCTACAAGTCAAAAAGGGAAGCGCTGAATATGTTTGATAGTACAACACTTGGCACCATCTCATTTGTGTTTGCCTTTTTTACTATATTTCCGGCAATGTTTCATTTCGCAGGTCCATTCCCTTTTCGTGTACTAGGGTTGCCTTTCTTTTTTATTATTACTGGGGTATTTCTACGCATTAGGAAGTATATAAAACACTTCATTCTTTATATTTCCCCTCTTTTGATAGTTTTTTTCTTATTAGTATCTATCGGTATGCTCTCTGTATCAAGGTCACAGTATCATGATGATACACATTTTATCTCGAGTATTCTCAAATACATAAATGACCATAAATATAATCAAAAGACTATACATCTGGTCATCCAAAATATGCCAAGTAGTACAAGTACAGGGTTTGATCATGACGCATACGGTAGAAGCTGTATCGTAACCTCATGGTGTGTCTTACCTGCATTTAAAGCTCGTACTACTAGTATTACCGATGTTTCTGTTAACCCAACGAGTTTCCCTGAGAAAAAAACACTTATTATGCTGATTGTAGATGGAACACATTGGAATTCTGGAATTCCAGAACAGTTTGAAATCATAGAAAAATAGTATGTCAAAAGTAAAAAAGTCAATAATACATTTCCTCAAAAAACATATGTACGCGTTGATACTTGGAGGGATTGTAGTATCACTTGCCGTCATGAATTATACACAAGGAACATACTTGATCGGGTGGGATAATCTCCAGACAGACCTGAACCCATGGCTTGGTATTGAACGAGCATTCTTTTCTGTATGGGAAGAGTATCAAAGTTTTGGTTTGCTTGCAGGTATGGCACACGGAAGCGATCTTATCCGAGCCATTTTTATATATCTACTCAGTTTGGTACTGCCTCAGTCATTATTGCGATATGCATCTTATTGGATCATGACATATGTGGGAGCAATTGGCGTCATGAAACTCATCGAATATACAGGATTTAGGAATGAAAAAAAATATATTGCATGGTTAGGCGCGCTCTTCTACATTCTAAATTTTGCACGAGTTCAGATATTTTATTTTCCGTATGATCCATTTTTAGTATTTTATGCGATGTTACCATGGGAGCTTCTTTATTTTTTCAAATATATGAAGGGTGAAAAAGTACTTCTTCCTTTTTGTGTTGTACAACTACTTGCTACTCCTCAATCATATGTTCAGACAATATTTGTTGTGTACATGATGATCATAGGATTGATGAGTATTCCTATAATGGTATTGCATCGAAAACAGATAAAAATATATTGTCTACGATTTGTTCTTGCTTGTGTCGTAATAGGTAGTCTCAATGCATTTTGGATTCTTCCGCAGGCTTATTTTGTAGCCACAGGAGGATCAAAAATCATACAAGAAGCTAAAGCAAATATACTCAGTTCTGATGCTGTGTATTTCGAAAATCAAGAATCAGGATCACTACTAAACACACTTATATTAACTGGTCAATACTCTGTATTACGAGGTCAAAATGGTGAGTTATTTGATAGTTGGAATACATATAGAAAAAATCCCATTATCTATACTCTTTTAATTATTATTGCAGGAGTATGTATAAGCGGACTTTGTAGAAAAAGTAAATTTCAGTTACCCATAGGATTGATATTTCTCCTTTGTATTTCAGTTCTTGTAACAGGTACACCACCTTTTTCATGGGTTATGGAGATTATACGAAGTAATAGCACACTTGCACAGATTTTTAGGTCGCCTTTTAGTAAGTTTGTGGTTCCTTATAGCTTAATTATGTCTATATTATTTGCGTGGGGATGTGATGTGATTATTGAAAAATGTAGTGTTCTTAAAAAAATGAATTATCGTTGGATTGTGCCATTTTGCATTTTTTTATTGATTGTCATTATCTCTCTTCCAGCATGGAAAGGTGAGTATATTTCTTCGCTGATGCGTATTCAGATTCCCAATGACTATTTTCAACTTATGAATGTACTTGATAAAACAGATAAAACATTGAGAATTGCTTTATTACCTGATACTGGAAGTGTAGGTTGGATATCTCGAAAATGGGGATATGTTGGTTCGGGGTTTTTATGGTATGGAATAAAACAACCAATAATTTCAAGAACATTTGATACACTGAGTTCTTCTAGTGAAAGTTATTATTGGGAGATAAAAAATGCTCTTGAAGCAGAAGATATAGAACGGGCACAATCAGTTTGGAAAAAGTATAATGTTTCTTTGGTTTTAATTGATTCATCAGTTAAAACCACTATTAATGCAAAAGCATTACAGATAGAACGTTCTATGAGTCTGATCAAATCTATTCCAAACGTTAAACAGCTTCTAAATACACCTCAACTAGCACTATACAAATTACCCGAACAAAATGATAATAACTATATTCAATTGCAAAATGTCCTTCCCAATATTGGACCAAGTATAAAGATAACCGATTTTGATAATGCATTTTTGAATAATGGAAACTATCAAACTGATGAAACAAAGAATTTTGAATCCTATTATCCTTTTCTCGATTTTACCTCTGTTACCAAACTTCCTCGCACCGATTGGCAAATAGATAAAGATGTAAATAGTAAGCTTGCGATCAAGGCAACCCAAAGATATAATACATCCAACTCAACAGAATTTCGTATATCTGAACCTATTGCAACATTACACACAAAAGATTTTCCTGTAAAAAATTGTGAAAAAATGGGGTCAGTTTCAATGAATATACGTAATGATACGGCAACTATTAGCTCAAAAGACAAAGCAACTGCATGTTTTGGATTTGAACAATCTGATAAAAATCAAAATACTGGATATGTTATCCGAATGAAGACAAAAAAGATAAAAGGAGCATCGTTATTCTTATACATCTCTGATCTTACAAAAGATCAAATTATGATAGAAGAATATATACCTGAAGGAGAACATTTTCTTATTATTCCGCCCCATTTTAAGTATGGCATAGGGTATTATCTAAGTTTTTATTTATTTTCATACAAAGGATTCGAATCTGTAGCAACGATTGAGGACATCACTATCTCTCCTCTTCCATATAATGAGATTAAGAATTTTACATTCAAAAATGATTCGAATTTTATCGTACCCATTACAAAATTTTATCCTATTGATGCGACAAAAAATTCATTATATAAATACACAGTACAAGTTTCACAAACAAAAGATAAAGAAAATACTCTCATCTTGTATCAAGCCTATCACCATGGCTGGACGGCGTATTATATTGATGACGCTCTTGCTGAATTTTTTCCGTTTATATTTGGAAGAGAGATTATATCTCATGTGAAGATCAACAACTGGGCAAATGGATGGACAATCTCTGATGAAGGACGAATGATGAAGGACGAAAAATTTAGGAATGAAAAATCTAAAATAGTACTTCTCTTCTGGCCACAATACTTGCAGTATCTGGGCTTTGCTTTGCTCCTTATTCCTATAGGAGTTCTTATAAGATCCCACAAAAAACCAAAAAACTGATCATATTTATTTATAAGAGGTATATAATTCATGCAATGGTATAATTTATAGTATGAAAAAAGAAACTGAAATCTGGCTCTCAATAGCAGCAGAAGATTATAAAAATATGTATGCTATGATGGACTCAAAAAGTTTACGTGGAGCAATATTATTTGCACAATAGGCAGTAGAAAAAATCATCAAGGCATATATCACAGAGAATACCAGCTAACTTCCACGAAGGATTCATCATTTGAAAATACTCGTAAAAGATGCTGATCTTGATCTAAATGAAATTGCAAATCTAAAAATTGATGAGCTCAGTAAGGCATATGGATGGGCTCGTTACAAGGACTTAAGTGAGACACACTTTCGAACAGAGGATGATACAAAACCGTTACTAATTATGGCACAAACAGTCTATTTATGGATACTCAACAAATTCCCGAAAACATAAAACTTTTTATTTCTCGAATCAAATCAAAATATAACCCGCAAAAAATTATTTTGTTTGGTTCATATGCTCGAGGACAAGCAACTAAGTATAGTGATATCGATATTGACGTTATTTCTGATATATTTAAAGGAACTTCTCTCTATGAGAGATACTCAGAATTATATTCATTGACCAACGACCTTATAGATCCACCTATTCAAGCTTTTGGATTTACAGTGGATGAAACTACACACCCAGAACACATCCCTACTCTACAAAAAGCGCTCAATGAAGGTGTTACTCTAGAATAAAATATAAAACTCTAAAATAGTGCTTCTCTTCTGGCCACGGTATTTACAATATGGAGGGTATATTTTGCTTATCATTACAATTGGATTAGTTTATTTTTTATCCTTTCGAGAATCACGGATATGAACTTCATGGCATAGCCATATACTGAGTTTATACCCTCGACCTTTCCCTCCTTAGTGGAGTAAGGCGGGATAAATAATTTAGTTCTCCTATGATACAATATGATTATGGGGATATGAACCCTCGCCACTGTACCACCACTTAAGCTAAATTTAACTCCCC
>JBAXPW010000021.1:0-22508 GCA_037132015.1 Candidatus Roizmanbacteria bacterium | reverse complement strand
GTATCTCTTATATTCCTTGGAATAATTATTCTCCTAACTTTAGTTCGATTTTTTAATGAAAAAAATTTTAAGAAAGTATTTTATTTTGCAAACTTATGTATGCTTATTCTTATGCCTATTATGTGGATAAAATATGGAAAAAGACCCTCAGAATACTATTTTTTGGTCATGTATCCAATCATCCATCTTGTGATTATAGATAGCATATTATCCATAAAATATTCAATTAAGTATGGTTTCATAACAATCTTTCTATGCTTGTTCGCCTTTTTAAATTGGAATTCAGTAATAAGTTCGCTGAAACCAAATCTATATGGACTGAAAGCAAAGGAAAATACAGTTCTTGAACTCAAAAAAAGAGTAGGAAATGAAGCCTTTAATATATCCTTTGATGGTCCTCCAAATACCGATACGGGCTTTCGATATTTATTGAGATATCATGGGATGATTTCTGTAGATAAGCCAGGAATACGACACTTTGAAATTCGAATTCCAAATGAAGGACTAGTTCCTGTTGGCATATATGGTATCAAACTGCCTGAGGTAAAAAATAATTAACTGGTATGAACAAAGATGACTTTATTTTTTCACTTGCAGGTTTGCGTGAATATCTTATTCAACAAGGGTATGAAATAGAAAAACTCAACCTTCCTAAAACACAAGGACCCAATTCTTTCTCTTTGTTAATTCCAAAATATTATGTCAATCTCATTAACTGGAATAATACACATGATCCATTAAAAAAAATGGTTTTATATAATAATCTTGAAAATGTAACGAAGGAATATGAACTTCAAGATCCTATTGACGATGCTCTTAACTCGCCTGTTCCTGGAATTATACATCGACATAAAAATCGATGTTTACTTATGTTAATAAGTAGTTGTGCCATACATTGTCGTTTTTGTTTTAGAAAAAATTTACTAAAAAACAACACTGTACATCTTGAACAATGTCTCAACTATATATCCACACATAATGAAATTTGGGAAGTTATTTTCTCCGGTGGAGATCCTTTTATGCTCGCTGATCACTTTCTCAATGAAGTTCTTCAACGAATAAAAAAAATTGACCATGTAAAAATGATTCGTTTTCATTCACGAGTTCCCGTAGTTTATCCTAGGCGAATAAGTGAGTCATTTATCTCATTATTAAATAAAGCAACACCTTCAACAATTGCTCTTCATATAAATCATCCAAGAGAGATTACGGAGGAATTTAGATCTACTATAAAAAACCTACGTAATGGCAATCATTTATTATTAAGTCAAAGCGTTTTACTTAAAGATGTTAATGATAACGGAGAAACTCTTACATCATTATTCACACATTTATTAGAAATTGGAATTAAACCCTACTATCTGCATCACCTTGATAAAACTGCAGGAACCGATCACTTTCGAGTATCAATCGATGATGGAAAAAAGCTTATGCTTCAACTCAGAGAACAATTATCTGGAACTTGTCTACCAACATATGTAATTGATATTCCAACAAAAGGTGGAAAAATTTCTATAAATGAATTCTCTGAATAAACCTCTTGATTTATTCTGTTCCTTCATCTATTCGCTGATCATTCATCTTTCCCACTACAGAATCTGTGGAATCTTCTTTATGTGATTCAGATGTGGAAAATAAGTTACCTGTTTGAGTTTTATCCTTTTTCAATTTCCCTTCATCACGAGCAGATGCTACCGAAAGATCAGGATGTCTTTCTTCTTGTTTTTCATGAGCGATATTTTCAAATACCTGATCTGCTATCATATCAAGGTCAGTTGTTTGAACATCAGCATTATCTGGATGTGCTGATAAGGTATTACTAACATATTGTGGCTCATTAGGATCTTTTTTATTTGAAGCATTATTTGTCATAGTTGAAGAGTAAATTACTAATACCTATATTATACTAAATATGGGTGATTACCGTTGACTTTATTACTTGTTCAAGATATCATCACTCATGATAAATAAATTATCAATAAAGTGGACATATTTCCTACTTTTATGTATTGTACTAATTTCTGTCTTTCTTCGTGTCTATAGACTTGGAGATACGCCTGTAGGATTTCATCAGGATGAAGTTGTAAATACGTATGTTGGAAAATATATTTTAACGAATGGATTTGACATTCATGGAATTTCATGGCCTCTTTTATATTTTGATAAAAAAGGTGATTATCCTCCTGTTATTCCTATGTATATTTCTGCATTAGGCACCTATATGTTTGGATTGACTATTTTAGGATCAAGAATAATTATTGCACTCATAAGTGCGCTTATCGTAATTCCAATATATGGTATTAGTTTTTTATTAGTTAAGAAGCGAGTACCTGCTCTATTTTCAGCATTATTAGGATCTATTACTCCATGGCTTATTAGTTATTCGCGCGTAAGTGCCGAGGGTATACTTGCTACAACGATAGCAACAATTGGACTATGGTTTCTCATCACATCACTTCAATCAAAATCAAGAATAATATTATCATTAGGAATATTATCATTAGGATCGACTTACTTTCTATATCCGGGATACAGAATTCTAGTACCACTCATTTTACTCTCTACTTGTATCGTATATTTTTCTGATATTTTACAGAATTGGAAACAGAGCATGAATAAAATTTTCATAATTTTATTTATTTGTAGCATCTTAGGTAGTTTTGTATTAAGTTATGGTATCGGTAAAACAACTTGGGGCATAGGTAGGTTTAATCAAACCTCAATACTCAGTTCACAAAATATCGATCAAGGAAGAATAGATCAATTCATCTTTAATGAAAATAGTATAGTTATTGCCAAATTTTTTAATAACAAAACGATATATATTTCAAGAGAATTTATTAAACAATATCTTTCTTATTTTTCACCTGTATTTTTATTTGTCGAGGGTGGATTGCCGATCTGGTATGCTGTTCCAAATTCAGGACTTCTCTATTTTGGATCATTTTTATTGCTCATTTCAATTGTTTTTTTATATTCAACAAAAAGACATTCTATTGATTTTCGCGTATGGATATTATTATTGTTACTTCTACTTATTGCTCCTTTACCTTCAGCACTCACAAATGAACTTACGCCAAATACACACAGAAGTATGTTTATGCCAATAATACTCATTTGTATAAGCTCATATGGATTTTATTTATTATCTTTTGTCAAAATAAAGCGTTTTCCTATTATCGTAGTACCACTTTTTATAATATGTCTAGAATTTATTTTTTTCTATCACAACTATTTTCAACATATCAGTATGTACACAAATTTATATCGTGGTGATGGAAATATACAAGTAGCCAAATATATTTCAGATCATCATTATGAATATAATACTATTCATGTTTTTATTAGTGGATGGTTTCCCGTGTATTATTTATATGCTGACAAAAACTTCGATAAAAGTTTGCCAAATAAATTTAATGAGCATTTAAGAATGAGTTCATTTCAAAATATTATTTTTAAGGATAACGATTGTGAGGAAAGTTTACAATTTATTCCTAATGATATTCGTTCTAATAAAAGTGATTTACTAATAGTACATGGTGGTTGCCCTATTAAAAATGAGTCATTGCGCTATTTGGAATCAATTAAAAATATATCTGGGATAAATATTTTTGATATATATCAAATAGACTCCTCAGTAAAGATACAGTATAAATAGCTTCATATAATTAGAGTTGACAACACAACTTAAACAATCTAACATATACCCTAGGTACTAGGTATTATATGAAACTAACAAATAATAAAACAAAATCACTCAAACTCTCGAAGCAGGCTTTAGGGACACTTAATAAAGTTATATCTATGGTAGAAGAAGATACCTATTGTCCTGAAGTGATTCAACAAATTGAATCAGTGATAGGTATGTTGAATAGTGCAAAAAAGGAAATGTTAATGGGACATTTAGATAATTGCTTAGAGGAACGACTTAAACAAGATAAAAACAAAACGATACAAGAATTATTAAAAATATTTCAATTATCAATATGAAAGATATTCAATTTTCATTTATCATATCAATAAGTATTGTTTGTCTAATTATTGGCATTGGTATTGGATACTTTATTTCTCCTTATTATCAAAAATCAATGTATCAAAAAAACGATATGACATTTGGAACGGCAGACAAATGGATAGATTTGCGATACATAAATGCAATGATTGCTCATCATAAAGGAGCCATACTGTTGGCTAAACAAGCAAACAAACATACAACTAGAAAAGAAGTAGTTGATCTAACTATAGAAATTCTAAAAAATGAACCCATCGCAATAGAAGAATTATATAAATGGAAAAAAGAAAACTACGGCGACATATACCAAGTAAGTGATCCAACAGTTGAGAATTTGGGACCTAAGGATACAAAATCAGATTTACGGTTCTTAAATGCACTTATCAATCATCACGAATTGGGACTTTTAATGACTAAAGAAATTCAAATGAAATCAGGGAATTCATATATATTAAGCAACGCAGATGCAGTGGATATATTTCTCAAATCAGGTTTACAAATGCTACACTCATGGAGAAAGAATTGGTATGATATTTCTTCACCAAATGTAATTTATTATTAAAGAATACTATTTGAAATTGAAATGTATGGTCAAAGAAAATGTAAAAATAAAAGGAATGCATTGTGCAAGTTGTGCATACAATATCAAAAAATCACTTCATAAATTAGAAGGGATAACATTGTGCGAAGTTAATTATGCTACGGAAGAAGCACAATTGGAATATAATCCTGCACTCATACAATTAGAAGATATGAATAATGTAATTAAAAAATTAGGATACAGCTTTATTTTTTCAAATAACTCGAATAGCGCTCAATTAAATGATGATAAATCTAGTCAATTTATAGAGCTCAGAACTAAAGTGCAATATGTGTTACCTATTACTCTTGTAGTTTTCATAATAATGCTTTGGGATATCGCATCATCAATATTTTCCTTTATTCCAAATCTTCCTTATTCAATGAATATGCTAAATTTTATATTATTCTTTCTTGCATCAGTTCAATTATTTGGGATCGGACTTCCCTATCTCAAAGGAATTTTTCAGTTTATTCGATATGGCAATGCAAACATGGATACTCTCATTGGGATAGGAACAGTATCTGCTTATATTTATAGTGTATTTATATTCTTTTTTCCAACAATAAGTGAACTATTCCACTTTCCATCTAATACCTATTTTGATGTTACGATCGTAGTCATAGGATTTGTAACATTAGGAAAATTTTTAGAAGTAAAATCAAAAACTCAGACAAATACTGCAGTTGAAAAACTAATTAGTCTTCAATCAAAAACAGCAATTGTCCAACGAGATAACAAAGAAATTGAGATATTGTTTGATGAAATTCGATTGAATGATATTCTCATCATCAAACCCGGCTCAAAAATTCCTGTTGATGGAACAATTGTTTTTGGAACAACCTCTATTGATGAATCTATGCTCACAGGAGAATCAATTCCAAAAGATAAATCTATAAATGATTATGTAATTGGAGGAACGATCAATAAACAAGGATATATTAAAATCATAGCAACTAAAATTGGAGATGAAACAATATTGGCACAAATCATTAAAACTGTTAAAGATGCTCAAGGATCAAAAGCACCTATCCAATCACTAGCTGATACTGTGTCAGCAATTTTTGTACCCGTTGTATTAGTAATTGCAATACTCACGTTGCTGGTTTGGATAGGTATTGGAACACATTTCATTGGCATATCAAGTGCAATTTCCTATGGAATATTGTCGTTTGTTGGAGTTCTTGTTATAGCCTGTCCTTGTGCTCTTGGACTTGCTACACCAACGGGAATAATTGTAGGAGTAGGTAAAGGGGCAGAACATGGAATACTGATTAAAAATGCAGAGAGTCTTGAAAAATTGGCACAAATTGATACCGTCGTTTTTGATAAAACAGGCACTATTACTCAAGGCAAACCCACAATAACCGATATAGAATTATTTGATACTAACCTAACCAAAAATGAGTTACTTCAAATTGTAGCTAGCATTGAAAAATTATCTGAACATCCATTAGCACATGCTGTTCTTGAAAACGCTAAAGATCAAAATCTGTCATTATTTGAAGTAACTCATTTTTCATTACACGATGGACACGGTGTAACAGGAGTAGTAAATACGAAAGAGTATAAAATTATAAAACCTCCCACAAAATTAAATAATATAAAAGTTGATGAATTACAAAAAGAAGGAAAGACGGTAATCATAATTACTGAAAATTCTCAACTTATCGGAGCAATCGCAATTTGCGATATTGTTAAAGAAAATGCAAAAAGAACAATAGACCTCTTACATACATTAGATATTCACGTTGTCATGTTAACTGGCGACAATAAATATGTTGCAAATAATATAGGAAAAAAGGTCGGCATCGACACTATTATTGCAGAAGTTCTTCCCAATGAAAAAGCAAAAGAGATACAAAAGCTACAAGAAAAAGGTAATAAAATTGCAATGGCTGGGGACGGTATAAATGATGCTCCTGCATTAGCTCAATCAGATGTTGGCGTTGCAATGGCAACAGGAAGTGATATTGCAATTGAATCAGCAGATATCATACTGCTAAATGGAGATATTCAAAAATTATATCAAGCTATATTCCTATCTCAATCAACATTAAAAACCATAAAACAAAATTTATTTTGGGCGTTTATTTACAATGTGGTTGGAATTCCTATTGCTTCAGGAATTTTATATCCATTTTTTGGAATTCTATTAAATCCTGTATTTGCAGGACTTGCGATGGCGTTAAGCAGTGTTTCTGTAGTTTCAAATTCATTACGATTGCAATTCAAAAAACTCTAAATTCTGTTCAGCTGTATTCAATAATTCATTGAACATAAACTCAGCATTAAGTTTTTTACCCTTTAATACCTGCGGTAACCAGTATTTATCATCATCCCACATCAAATCAAAAGGAATATCATTTATTTTATACCACTGAGGTAACATCTCTTCTGTTTCTGTAGGCTCACCTACTCCCTCACTTGATAAAAAAACATGCACACATTGATTCCATGATTCATCAGTAATATGCGGGAAATAAAATTCAATCACTCCAACTGATTTAACCGTTGAAAGTATTACCCCTGTTTCTTCCTTAAATTCTCGAATTGCTCCCTGCTCTATTGTTTCATCCTTTTCTACTTTTCCACCAATTCCATTTATTTTTCCTTTTCCAAATCCTCTTTTCTTATGTCCTAATAAGACTTCGTTACCTCGAACATAAAAAATAAGTGTTCGAGGTAACATTGGCTTTTTTAGTTTCTTTTTATAATCTTGAATATTCATACCTTATGATTCATCAAGTACAATTCGTGCATCAAGAACACGTATACCTTGTCCTTTTGGAAGAACTAAAACAGGATTCATATCCAATTCAACTACCTCAGGAAATTCTTCAAGAAATTGAGATAATCTCATAAGAGCATCTATAAATACTTCCGTATCGAGTTGCGGTTTTCCCCGTACTCCTTCAAGAAGGCGACTTGATTTTATTTCTAAAATCATCTTTTCTGCAACACCTTGTGTAATAGGAGGAATTCCGAATACAACATCTTTGAATACCTCAACATATATTCCTCCAAGACCAATCATTATAGATGGCCCCATATTTTTATCACGCTTGGCACCAATAATAAATTCAAATCCATCGGGTTGAGCCATTTCAACACAAAGTACACCTTCAATTTTTGCATCAGGACAATTAAACTTTACGCGCTTCAGTATCAACTCGTATCCTTCAATAGCTTTTTCTGGAGTAACATTTAACAACACTCCTCCAACATCTGATTTATGAATAATGTCTGGAGAAACTATTTTATAAACACAAGGTGCGTTTATTTTTTTTACAAAATTCTCAGCCTCTTCTGCTTTTGATACAAACTCAGAACGTAAAAATGGCAAACCATACGATGCTAACATTTCTTTCGCTTTTGGTTCTGGAACATACCATTCTTTTTTTCCTTTTTGTTCTAAGATAATAGACTTAACTTTTACTCTATCTACATCGGTAAATGTCTTGTACCATGGCTCTTTTCCTTCACTTACTGATTTTGCATAATCCCAATATCGAGCTAATGCATTAACTGCATGTTCAGGAAACGTAGCAGAAGCAACATGTGCAGATTGAAGAAGTTTAACCCCCGGTTGCACGGTAATAAGTCCCATAAAACTCGCTATAATAGGTTTTTGAGTTTTTGCTCGTGCTTGAATAACTACTCGTGCTGTGTCCTCAATTTCTGTCATTGTCTGAGGTGTTAAGATCACAATAACAGCATCAATATTAGAATCTTCCAAAACTGCATCAATTGCAATACGATAGCGTTCTGCTTTTGCATCTCCGAGAACATCTACTGGATTACCGACATGAACTATAGGTGGAAGTAACTCACGCAGTATTGTATATGTTTTTTCGTTAAGAGTTGCTAATTCCAAACCTTGAGCTATCACTTCATCAGTTGTGATAATACCGGGACCTCCTGCATTTGTTACTATTGCCACTCGCTTTCCCTTTGGTAAAGGATTATTAGCAAACACACTCGCATAATCAAATAATTCAGATATGCTATTTGCGCGTATCATTCCACTTTGACGAAATAATGCTTCATATACTGCATCATCTCCGCCCAATGAACCAGTATGTGATGCTGAAGCTTCCATACCCGCTGAAGTTCTTCCTGATTTTATAGCGATAATTGGTTTTGGATTTGCACCATGAGTGATCTTAGATACAGTATTGATAAATTCGATTGGATTGTCTAACTGTTCAACATACATCATGATTACTTTTGTCTTTTCATCTTGGGCCAAATATTCCAATATCTCTTGTTCTGTGATACTCGCTTTATTCCCAATACTCATAAATTTGGAAAATCCCACACCCAATCCTGCACCATAATCTAAGAATGCGCTACATAATGCTCCACTTTGTGAAATAAATGCGATTTCACCGGGATGAGGCATCTGAGCTGCGAATGATGCATTAAGATGAATCTCTGGATTCATAAGTCCAAGACAGTTTGGACCAATCGTTGCAATATGATATTTTTTACAAATTTTAGTAACTTCAATCTCCATTTCCAAACCTTCTCCTCCGATTTCCTTAAATCCTGAAGAGATGATAACCGCTGATTTTACTCCTTTTTTTCCAGCATCCTCAAGAACTGATGTTACTAATTTAGCAGGTACTGCTACGACTATCATATCCACCTTATGAGGAACTGATTTTATATCTTTATAGCAAGGCAAATCATATAATTTGTCTGCATTTGGATTGACAGGATAAATTTTTCCTTTAAATCCACTTGATACCAAATTTTTTACAATATCATTTCCGACGCTTCCAATTTTTGTAGATGCGCCTATAACAGCTACTGATTGAGGATAAAAAAGATACTTCAAATCCATAATAAATAAATAATAAATAATAAATTACATCTTATTGAACAAACACATTTTGTAGATATCTTTCAAATATCTCTTTTGTGATAGATATTTGCTCCTGAGTTGGTGGTAAGACATTTTTCAATTGATATGGCATATTAAGCGCTTTATATTTGTGCACACCAAGTGTATGATAGGGTAATATTTCTACTCGCTTTACCATCAAATACGCTTGAAAATGTTGTGCCCATTTTTCCAAATCTTCAATCTGATCTGTGTATCCCGGAACTAGAACATATCGCAACCAAAATGGAATATTGTTTTTCTCCAAATAGTCAGCAAAGAATAATACTTTTTTATTTTCTTGTCCAGTTAATACTTTATGTTTTTTCGAGTCTATATGTTTAACATCTAATAACACTAAATCTGTATGCGATAATACCATTTTCACATCATCATCAAAACAATATCCATTCGTATCAAGAGCAGTATTTATTCCTGCCTCTTGAACAAGACTAAATAAAATATTGAGTTCTTTTGCCTGTAAGAGTGGTTCTCCCCCAGATACAGTCAACCCTCCGTTTTTACTAAAATAATGTTTATATTTTAATATCTTTTGTAATAATTCATAAGGTGTTGTTTCATATCCTCCTATACGAGTTAGCGTATCAGGATTATGACAATACAAACATCTAAAAAGACACCCTTGCAAAAATATTACAAAGCGAATTCCGGGACCTTCATGCGTTCCAAATGATTCTAAAGAATGAACAAGCATATTATAATTCCTTTACATTGTTTCAAAAAAGGTTCTATTCAAAACCTCTTGCTGTTGTTCTCGACTGAGTTTAATAAAATTAACAGCATATCCCGAAACCCGTATGGTGAGTTGTGGGTATTTTTCAGGATTATCCATAGCATCTAATAAAGTTTCTTTGTTTAATACATTTACATTGAGGTGATGCGCTTTTTGCAAAAAATATCCGCAAATTAAAGAAACCAAATTTCCAATTTGATCACTTCGTTCTGATCCGAGTGTTTTTGGAACAACAGAAAATGTATTTGATATACCATCTCTTGCATGTTCGTATGATAATTTTGCGACTGAATTAAGCGAAGCTATTGCGCCAGATGTATCTCGACCATGCATAGGATTTGCACCGGGTGAAAACGGAGCCCCTGCTTTTCGACCATCGGGAGTTGCCCCTGTTTTTTTTCCATACATGACATTAGATGTAATGGTGAGAACTGAGAGAGTAGGTTCTGCATCACGATAAATATGATGTTTATGTAACTCTAAATTAAAATCATCTACTAAACTTTTTGCTATATCGTCAACTCTGTCATCGTCATTTCCATATTTTGGATATTCACCTACTATTTCAAAATCTGTAGCAATTCCCTTTTCATTTCGTATTGGCTTCACTTTTGCATATTTGATAGCAGATAACGAATCAGTAACAACAGATAAACCCGCAATTCCAAATGCCATCACTCGCTCTAATTCACTATCAAGAAAAGCCATCTGTGCACGTTCATAATAATATTTATCATGCATATAATGAATAATGTTCATTGTATTTACGTAAGCGTGAGCAATATATTTCATAGTAATTGCAAAGGATTTTTTGACTTCTTCATAATCAAGAAATTCACCACTCATATGCGATATTCCTTCTACAACTTTTACACCTTTTATTTCATCTCGTCCTTCATTTATTGCTAATAATAATGTTTTAGCAAGATTACATCGTGCACCAAAGAATTGCATTTGTTTTCCTGTTTTTATGAGAGAAACACAACAACTTATACCATAATCATCATATTGTGTAACTTCTCGCATCAAATCATCATTTTCATATTGGATAGATGAGGTGTCTATAGACACTTGTGCACAAAATTTACGAAATGATTCAGGTAATTTATCTGACCATAATACAGTAAGATTTGGTTCTGGAGAAGGACCAAGATTATATAATGTCTGCAAAAATCGATATGATGTTTTAGTCACTTTATGGGTTCCATCAACCCATGTTCCTCCAATTGATTCTGTTACCCAAGTAGGATCTCCAGCAAATATTTTATTATATTCATCCATACGAAGATGTCGAACCAATCGTAACTTTATCACGAATTGATCTACAAGTTCTTGAGCTCCTTCTTCTGTCAAAAGACCTGATTGAAGATCTCGCTCAATATATATATCAAAAAAATTACTCACATTTCCCATACTCATTGCAGCTCCATCGTGCTCTTTTATTCCTGCTAAATATGCAAAATATGTCCATTGAATTGCCTCCAAAGCATTCTTTGCAGGCACACTAACATCGTAGCCATATCGTTGTGCCATATCTTTTATAAGCTTTATTGCAACAATCTGCTCAGAAATCTCTTCACGCAATCGAATCAGTTCATCAGTCATATCCCCTGAAAGCATTGTTTTATCTTTTTCTTTTTCCTCAATTAGTTTATCTGACCCATATAGAGCTAATCGACGATAATCTCCTATGATGCGCCCTCTTGCATAATTATCTGGCAACCCAGTAAGAATACCTAATGATCGTAGTAATCGAATTTCTTCCGTATAAACAGCAAAAATACCATCATTATGAGATTTTCTATATTTGTTAAATATCTCTACTATTTCAGGAGCGACACTCCTCCCATATTCTGCACATGCTTTTTCAACAATTCGTATTCCTCCATGTGGTTTTATCCCTCGTTTTAAAGGAGCATCTGTCTGAAGTCCAACTATGACCTCCTGATCTTTATCTACATATCCTGCATCATGACTATTTATCGTTGAAATAACTGAGGTGTCGATATCTAAAACTTTTTTTACTCGCTCTTCCTGAAGTAAGGATAAACATACGTTCCAAAGTTTTTTTGTCCTTTCTGATGGTCCAGATAAAAAAGAGGAATCTCCCTCAAATGGCGTGATATTTTGCAGTACAAAATCTCTTACATCTATACTTCCACTATACTTTAATTTATTTTGATTATTCATAGTGCTGAAACATGATTTTTTAATTACTCATACAATTATACTCCCTTCAACTACTCAATAAAAGAGCTATAGTTTTTTCCTATCATTATTAGGAAAAACTCACATCTTTATATTCGGGTAATAATGTATATACTAAACTATGGTGCAAAAAAAGATAGACATTAGTGCATACTGGCTATGGACAGGTGTTAGCGGATTTGGCGGAATGTTTGTTATAGCTATCATAATAGGCCTCATGATGGGTATATTTGATTTTATGACACAACCCGGAAATTCCTATCGTATGATAAGTATTGTAATAATTGCGCTTCTTTCAGGTTTAATACAAGGAATTCTTATTGGCAATTTACAATGGACTATCTTACATAATTGGATTCCTGTTAATCGATTCTTTTGGGTTTTTCTCACTACACTCGTAGCTATCATCGGTTGGCTTGCGGGATGTGTTCCTTCTTTAGATGTATTATCAAGCACATCCGATACTTTATTTCAAACTAACGATGCTACAATTAATCTTCTTATGAAGTCGCTTATTTTTGGAATCGGATTAGGCGTTGCGTTTGGCATAGTACAATGGTTTGAATTAAAAAGTTATGTAAAAAGAGCATGGACATGGATCATAGCAAATGCAATTGGCTGGTCAATTGCTCTCATGATTATTACTCTTGCGTTCAGTCTACCTGTTCAAAATACCGCATTACTCATCATTATTTTACGGGGATTATTTTCTGGATTACTTGCAGGATTATTTGTGGGAAGTGTTACAGGAATTGCTCTTTTGACTTTTTATAAATCAAAAATATAATAAAATTGTTTATGTCTTCACCTTTTTTTTCGTTCCATCAAGTTCAGATAACATAATTCCTGAAACAATAAGAGTACCTCCTAACAATGTTATAGTTGAAGGAACTTCTAAAAATATATATGCAAGTATCCCAAAGATAATCTCTGTCATCATAATTAGATTCCCTATTTGTCCATCTACATATTTAAAACCTATAACTATTAATAATTAATAGCCCAGTAATAATCCATATCAACCCAAAACCTACATTAACACCCCATGCAATCGTCATTGCAAGAGCGACCCAATGTTCACCAACAATGAGAGACACTATCATCAATGCAAATACTCCCACTCCCATATCAATGCGGTTAATAAAGATATTTGAGTAATTTCCTGATATTTTTTTAGAAATTACCATCCAATATGAAAAACTCATTCCTCCTAACAAAGCAGAAAACATATACTTCCAATCACCTTGTCCAAATTGTTTCGATGAAAGTAAAGCTATTCCAACTAGTGCTTAAGATCAATGCTCTTATTTTTACTTTTGACAGGTTTTCTTTAAGTAACCATGCTCCCCATATATATCCTGAAATAAGACTACCTCCATAAAATATAAAATATGCAGTCCCGATTGGCAAATAATAAAATGCAAAATATGAACACAGATAACCTGACCAATTTATGATAGATCTACCTATCATCCAAAAAAGCATCTTTTCGTTTTAAAGGAGATCCAAGGCGAAATAAAATCGGTACGAATCCAAAAAAGATAAATCCTACAATTCCTCTGATATAAGAAGCAAAAAATATAGGAATTTCAAAACCTCCATATCGCGCTAATATACCAAAACCACTATATGCAAGAGTAGCAATTACAAGACTCAGCATTCCTATTGTCTTTTGTTTCAAACTTTATCTGGAGCAAAATTTCTCGGAATCCGAACAGTAAATACAGTTCCCCTATCAATTTTACTCGAATACGTAATACTTCCATTAAATACATTAACTATAGATTTTACCATGTATAAACCAAGTCCACTTCCATTTGTATCTATTTTTAGAGCATTCTCTGCTCTAAAGAATTTGTGAAAAATCTTATCAAACTGATTATCTGGAATGCCGCATCCTTGATCTATTACTTCAAACACAATTTCATTCTCTGCATATTGAAGAATGACACGAATTTCTTTTTCATAATCGGAGTATTTAATTGCATTTGTTAAAAGATTAATAAAAATTTGTCTCAGCAGCCCTTTATCGATATAGAGGGTAGGAAAATCATTAGCAATTTCTACACTCAGTTTTTGATTCTTTTCTTTATACTGCACTTCAACTTCTCCAATCACTTCTTTGAGTAAAGATACTCCATCTACATTATCAGGAACAATAACTAACTTACCAGACTCAATACGAGATACATTTAATAGTGAATTTACCAAATCTATCATTGCGTTATTTGATTGATCTATCTTCAATATATATTCTTTTTGATCAGCACTACAGTTATTTTCAAGATCATTTCTCAGCAATTCTATAAACCATCGAATAGATGTTAATGGAGTCCGCAATTGATGAGAAACCAAAGAAATAAAATCTGTCTTCATTTTGTCAACCTCTTTTTCCTTAGTTATGTCGCGAAATAACTGCACAGCACCTGAAATTATTCCATCTACAACTATTGGGGTAACAACCCCAGTAACTGGCAATTTTGTTCCATCTTTTCTTTTATACCAGTGAGTATCACTAATTGTACTTACACGACCTTCTGTAACTTCCCCTACTAATACTCTATATAGACTTCGTTTATCACGAGATATCTCTGTACCTTTATCGTCATACTTAACGAGAACATCAAACATATTTTTCCCAACAACCTCAAATAAATTCCAACCTGTTAATTGAACAAAGGCATTATTTACAACAATAATTTTTCCATCAATATCAGTTACAACTAACCCTTCACCAATATTTTCTAAAATAGCTTCATTTTTAATTTTTTCAATCTCTGTATTTTTTTCTTTAGTAATATCTCGTTCTATTCCAACAAAAAAAATAATTTCTCCTTCAGAATTTAAAATTGAAGTGATTTTTACTTCTGCTTCATACAACTCTCCATTTTTTCGTTTATTTGTGATTGTACCTACGAATGGAACTTTATCAATCTTTATTTTATCCCACAACTCTTTATACAATTTTTTTGACATAAGCCCGCCCCATAATTTTCCAGCTTTTGATCCAACTGTCTCGCCATTACTATATCCAGTTAGGGCTTCTACACCGGGATTTGCATATATTACTATTCCATTCGGATCAGTGATAACGATGTGATCAAAAGCGCTATCAAGTGCAAGACGATACTTTGTAAGTTCTTGATGATCTTCCCGAACTAACATTTTTGATTTTTGACAAGAAGTAATATGATGCCCAATTGCATAATATATATTTGAAGAAGTCATTACAACATTAAATTCTATTAATACAAAACTATTATCGATATTCTTAACACGTAGTTCAAGTTCGCACGATCCTTGACCATATTGCATTTGTGAAGTTTTACTTTTGCACAATTCTACATCTTCTGGATGAATTGAGTCCCAAAATATACCCCTACTTACACCTGTTAACTTAATAAATGATTCATTATATTTTATGATTTCTCCTTTATCATTAAAAAAACACATGACATCCTGAGAATGTTCAAAAAATAATTCCAATTCGTTGTGTAGCAATATTTTATTATCTGTGTCTATATACTTATTTATAACACATTTCAAAATATAATACTTTATGTATGTTATTTATAGTGTACTATTAATATAACAACTATGAAAAAAATATTAGTAGTCGAAGATGATAAATTTTTGGGAAGTGCCTACAAAGTCAGTCTTCTTAAAGCAGGGTTTGAGGTAAAACTCGCGATAAATGGTGTTGATGCACTAAAAATACTTAATTCTTTTATGCCCGACTTGATTATTTTAGATATAGTCATGCCTATCATGGATGGTTTTACTACATTAAAAGAAATAAAGAGCAATGATACATTCAAATCCATTCCGGTAATAATAGCATCAAATCTTGGGCAAAAAGAAGATATAGATAAAGGAAAAGAACTAGGTGCAGTAGGATATATTATAAAAAGTGATATTAGACTAGAGACAATTGTCCAAAAAATTAATGAAATATTACTTATTGGTTAATATACATAATTATTATGCAACCTTATACAGACGCTCAACTCTATAAAGCAATAAAAGAGTTTAATGTTATTGATCCTCATAAATTAGAAGAATTGTATGTAGAAAGCACAACAACTAAAAAATCACTTTATCAATTACTTCTTGATCAAGACTTAGTATCTGATGAAAATCTCGGAAGAACAATAGCAAGTATTTTGTCTGTCCCTTATATACATCTTGAGACAGAATCTATTGATCAATCTGTGGTGTCTATCATCCCAGAAATTGTCGCAAAAAAAAATAATGCGCTTGCATTTAATCGAGAAGGTAATACATTAAAAGTTGCAATGATTGATCCTTCAAATCAAGAATTTATAAATCTTTTATCAAAAAAAACAGGACAAAAAATTGTAGTATATTTTGCTACAGAAAAAGACATCATATCTTCATTTAAAGTTTATGAAAAAGAACTTCAGTCAGCTTTTGATGAATTAATCCGTGGAGAAATAGAGAAGGCAAAAATTTCTCACAATGCAGACATGCCAATCAGCAATCTCGTAAATCTATTGATAAAATATGCATATGAAAATAAAGCGTCAGATATTCATATCGAACCAACAAATGATATGTGCCTTGTTAGATTTAGAGTTGATGGAATCCTCCATAATGCTGTTAATCTACCTGCAAGCTTTCACGATCAAATAATTAATAAAATTAAGGTTCTTGCAAAACTAAGAGGCGATGAACATCTCACAGCACAAGATGGACATATTCAAATAGTTCTTGAGACTGAAAGAATTGATATTAGAGCATCTATAGTACCAATTACCCGTGGAGAAAAGGCTGTATTACGTATTTTATCTTCCCATTCAAGACAATATTCTTTTGAAGATCTCGGACTTAACCAAAAAGATATTGAAAAAATCCAAAGAGGATATAGGAGACCGTACGGAATGGTGCTCTCAACTGGCCCTACAGGATCTGGTAAAACAACCACTATTTATTCACTCATAAAAACACTTAATTCTCAAGAAAAAAATATTGCAACTATAGAAGATCCAGTTGAATATGATATGCCACATATTAATCAGATACAGGTCAATTCAAAGGCTGATCTTACTTTTGCAAATGGACTTCGCGCAATCTTACGTCAAGATCCTGATATTATTTTTGTTGGAGAAATTCGCGATAAAGAAACAGCATCTATAGCAGTTAATTCTGCAACGACAGGACACCTAGTATTATCAACGCTTCATACAAATAACGCAGCCACAACACTTCCACGATTAATTGATATGGAGATCGAACCTTTTCTCGTTGCAAGTACAGTAAATATAATAATAGGACAACGACTTATTCGTAAAATTTGTACAAAATGTAAAGTCAGTCAAGAAGTTACGATAAAAGATAAGAAATGGTTTGTAGATGGTAAAGAAAGGCCCGAACTTTCTCATATAAATACTCTCTTATCTGAACACTTTAAACACCAAAATGAAATTCGATTTTATGCTGGAAAAGGATGTGATGTCTGTTACAAAACAGGATATTCAGGGAGAATCGGTATATTTGAAATTTTGGAAATTACTTCAGAAATTCGGGAATTAATTTCCAATAAAGCAAATGCAGAACAAATTATGAATAAAGCAATTGAAGAAGGTATGACAACTATGCTTCAAGATGGATTGGATAAAACAGGTCAGGGAATAACAACAATCGATGAAGTCATACATGCAACTATGGTAATTTAACATATATGAAAAAAACATCAATAACATTGTCAATGATGGAAAGACTGGAATTGTTTAGCAACATGGAGACAATGATTTCTTCGGGTATATCAATGATAGATACGGTTGATTCGCTTCTTGAAGATGCAAAAGGAGACTCCCGAAAAATTCTTCTTATTTTACAAGATGATCTTAATGAAGGACGCTCAATTGGATATTCTTTTGAAAAATCGCCTAAAGCATTTGATATTATCTCGCTTCAACTCATTAAAGCAGCTGAGCAATCTGGAACTATTGATGTTACATTACGAGATTTAGTAAAGGATATAAAAAAAGATATCGCATTTGTTGAAAAAGTAAAACATGATATTTCGTATCCTTTTTTTATTATGATCGTGTTTATTGGAGTAATTGTACTTCTCCTCGTATATGTTATACCCCGCATCGCAATTGTATTTACTCGTTTAAATATGATATTGCCGGCTCAAACGAATGCAATGATATTTGCATCATCATTTTTTCTAAAATATAATGTATACATAATTACATTATTTGCTTGCATAATAGCTTTTCTTTCATACTTATATTCAACCAGAAAACAAGAATTTATGAATGCTTTTTTTTCACTTCCTTTACTCTATCCGTTGGGAAGAGATATCGATATTACCCGAATAAGTCGAAGCATCGCGTTATTACTTAGTTCAGGAATTCCGCTTTTATCTTGTCTGGATATGGTAAATGAAATAGCATTACAACATCATGCTCGCAATGCAGTCAAAAAGGCAAGAGAAGCAGTATTTGCAGGAAAAAAGTTATCTCAAGGTTTTCAATTAAGCAAAGCGTATCTTCCTCCATCTATGATCCGCATTATAGAAGCTGGAGAAAAAAGTGGGGCTCTTGAAAAGTCATTTATTCAAATTAGTGAACGCTCTCAAATACGAGTTGAGAGTAAATTATTATCTATTACTACTTTACTAGAGCCAATTCTCATACTTTTTATTGGACTTGCAGTCGGATCAATATTATTAGCAGTCATATCACCAATTTATTCGTTAATAGGAAATATTTCAACACGATAATTTTATTTAATTTTCATAGATAACAATTACCCTTCCATATTTTATGAAAAATATTAGTGCTTATACCATAGTAGAACTTCTCATAGTTATGGGAATTTTTTTTATACTATCAGGTATGATTTATGTAACAATATCCCAACCAATTCTCCAAGCAACACTCGATAGCGCGACAAATATATTGATTGCGGATATTAAACAACAACAGCTCAAATCCATGTCGGGCGCGAGTAATGATGTTGGAAGTGTTCAACCTTTTGGTATATATTTTGAAACAAATAAATACACTCTTTTTTCAGGTTCTACATACACACCATCAAACAATCAAAACTTCGTAGTTACACTAGATGAAGGACAGACATTAACTAATGTTCGTTTTCCATCAAATACCTTATTATTTTCTCGTCAAAGTGGAGAAATTTCAAATTTTTTAAATGGATCAACTAGTGTAGTGTTATTAAATACGAGAAGTAAAGAACAAAAAACTATAACAATAAATCAATTAGGATCTATTACTTTAAATTAATATTAAACATGTCAAAAAGTGGGGTTGTATTAGTTGAGATACTCGTTGCAATAGCATTGATGTTCATGTTGTTACCTGCATTAATCACAGGCTTTGTTGCATCAAGAGAAGGAAAAACACAAGAAGGAAATCGTCTTATGGCAACAGCACTTCTTCGTGAATCAAAGGATGCATTACGAACTATACGAGAAACTAGTTGGACAAATCTGGCAACCAATGGGACATACTATCCACGGATAATTGGGAGTACTAGTTGGAGTTTAGTTACAGGAACTGAAACAGTTAATGGATTTACACGCAAAATCGAAATATCAGATGTTCTACGAAATTCAAATAACATAATCGTTGAAAATAGCGGAACGATAGATCCATCAACCAAAAAAATTATTAGTACAGTATCGTGGAATGATCCTATACCAACTAGTATTTCAAGTACAGAATATTTTCATCGCTATTTACAAAACACAACATGGACACAAACAACTCAGATAGATTTTAATACTGGTACTTTTTCAAACACTACATCATCTAATACAAATGGTGGAGATGTTCGACTACTTAGCTCAAATAGTTCTGGAAGTTTTATTGATGATTATACAACTCCTGCAGATTACATATTTGATTCAGCAAAAATTGAAGTTACGGGTGGATATGCACAACTCCATGATACCTCAACTCTCGTATCCGCAAGCTCCTCAAACTCAACTTTTGATACAAATACATCGGGTTGGACATATGGAGAATGGGGTACCACATCTGCAGTATCAGGTACACGATCTTCTACAGGAGGAAATCCAAATGGCGCAATAAATGTAACTTTTTCCTCTACTAGAAATGTAATAGCAGGAGGATATTGGCAACAACCAATTACAACAACTATGATTAATCCATCAGGATCATTAACATTCCAGTGGAGCGTTACTCAGTTTCAAGGATCTCCAAACCCAGATTCATTTAGACTATATGCCTTTGTTGATTCAACTTCAGGTACACCTACATTAGCACAAGCAATATGGAATAGCGGAGAAATTGTAGGAACTTCAGGATGGTCGGGAACAGTAACGGTTAATGTCAGTTCTAAAATCCAAACATCCGGCACTTATTATTTAAAATTAGCATCTTATCTCGATTACACGAATGCCTCAAATAGAGGTCCTTTTAAAATATTGTATGATAATGTTCAACTTAATTCGAGCGGACAAGGAACTCCATCATATTCATCAACAAATCCTACAATTTATGAATCAACTTCGTTTACTAATGCAAATATCACTTCTTGGAGTTCCTTTTCCTCTGTAGAAGTTCCCAATGGTGGTTCCATACGATATCAGCTTTCGACTGATGATGGAGTTACATGGCTCTATCATAACGGAACAAATTGGGTTACCGCAAGCGCAACAAATTATAACACTACTTCACAAATCAACTCTGCAATAAATACTCTTTCATCATCAACAAAAAAAATACGTGTTAAAGCTTTTCTTATTAGTAATGGTACACAACTAGTAAAACTTGATTCGATCACAATCGGGTACAATGGAATATCGTCTGGTGCTAATTTTGGGACATTTACTTCTTCAACATTTGATGCAAATAGCACGGTTGGATTTAATCGTATTCAGTGGAATGCAACAAATACTTCAAATACAAGCTCTACATTCCAAATCGCAACTAATTCTGATAATTCAACTTGGAACTTTGTCGGTCCTGATGGAACAACGCAAACATTTTTTTCATCAGGAGGAGCAATTCCTCTCAACTCTGTAAGCGGTCGCTATTTTCGATATCGTGTCAATTTAAGTAGTTCAAACACCGATATCCCAACTCTTAATGATGTAATAATTAACTATTCACCTTAATATGAATAATAAAAATATTTCATCTGGATTCACTCTTATTGAATTGCTCATATATATGGGAATTTTAAGTATATTTCTTATTATTCTAACTGATGTATTTGTCTCAATCTTAGGAGTAAAACTTGAATCATCATCTTATTCAAGCGTCGAACAAGATGGAAGATATATTATGAACAGATTATCATATGATATTCACCGAGCAACATCAATTACAACACCTTCATCCCCGGGACAAAGTACATCATCACTAGCACTCGTGATTGGTGGTATTAATTACACATATAATTTAAATTCAAATAATCTTGTTCTAACATCAAATAGTATATCAAACACCCTGAATAGCAATTTAAGTCGTGTAAACAATATACAATTTCAACGGATCGGAAATGTTGGTGGTAAAAATACTATTCACGTAGTGTTTACCGTAACTAGCACCATCCAGCCCAAATCTGGACCTGTACAAAAAAATTATGAAATTTCTTCAGGAATACGATAATATGAATAAAATGAAAAATTGTAAGGGTCAAGTTCTGGTAACAGTTCTCATTTTTATGGTAATCAGTATAATTATTACAACTGCCTCAATTATAATAACAGTATTAAATGCAAAATCAACCAGCTCCTACACGCTCGGAGATAATGCTTTGTCAGTAGCAGAATCAGGAGCAGACAATGCAATTCTTCAACTTATTCGTAATCCCTCATATACCGGAGAAACACTTTCAATTGGTAGCGGAAATGTCATTATCACAGTTACTGGATCAAATCCAATAACAATCACTAGTGAAGGAACTTATAACTCACACACTCGAAAAATTCAGATTACAGGCACTCTTATTAATACCGTATTTTCGATAATATCATGGAATGAAATAGATTAAAAGGTAAGAAATGAGATTGTATTTAATGATATAGTTTATATATATGCTA
>JBAXPW010000020.1:0-23247 GCA_037132015.1 Candidatus Roizmanbacteria bacterium | reverse complement strand
TGACAATATAAATTGGTATAACAAAATCAATATTCCAATAATGAATATGAGTAATAGGATGTCTATAAATATACTCAATTTATTATGTAAATTATGTGTATTGCCTTCCTTTTCATCAATTTCTTTCTGTAATGAAATTTTTTCAGAGTTGTTTACAACTTTTAAACTCATTTTATTTTCTTCTGTCAATTTATTGTATATCATAAAATTGAGTGTTTTGACTATAGCTTTAGAATCTTCTTTTTGAATACCTATCCATGAAATCAGATCATATTCCTCTGGTCTCGATTTGGTTACTGAGATCTGACTATTAGTTTTTAATAAGTTAGTACATAAATCCTCGTGAGAACCAAGGTCAATAATTTTATTTATACCAACATTAAAATGTGTTGAGACATGATGAATAAGTTGAGATATGAGTTGTAAAGAATTTTGAGTATCAAAAGAAATATTAGCTAGCACAACCCCACTTACAACAACTGAAGCAAAATTATCATCGTTAGGATAAAAAATAAGCGTTGGTTCGTGTGATATAATCAATTTAGAATATATTTCTGAAACTGCATATATTGAATCGATAGCGACCTTAATGTTTATACATGATTGAGTCAGAGCTTTTACAAATGCATGAGTATACGCACGTACTTCAACTATATGCTCTTGAATTCCATTATTCTCTATAAGAGCATCATTATATTCCCATGTTGTTGAAGCCAGATCTTCAGGAATATATTCTTGAGATATTCGAGTAATAGAAGATAACTTTTCTTGTTCATTTTTTATTGATTTTTCTAATACTGTACTTATCGTATAAACTAAATCATCATTAGCAATAACCTTAATTTTGCTTTGAGAAATATCAGGAATATTTTTTAGAATATCTTCGAGATTTTTTACAGACCATTCAACTTGACTAGACACTTCTGGTCTTGTTTGTTTGTTGGACTTTTCAACATACACATCCAACATATTTTTTTTAAAATGGAGTATTTTTGTTGATTCAAACATATAATTTTAGTATTCTCTCCTTCCAACAATTGAAATACCTGAATTAGTATGATCCAATATTACAAGAACTTGTCTTATATATAAACCCGTTGTGTTGTATATCGTTAAATTAATTCTGTTTCTCAGCTTGACCTGCTGTACTTGACACGTTATTGTTGGAAGTAGAATTAATCCTCCATTATATGAAGCATCACTTCTAATTCGCAATAATGCTTCTTCGACACAGCTATCTACAGATGAAAATATCTTTTCTGAATCAATGACGCTTCTGTATGATAACAGGTCAGTGATCATACCAAGCGACAACGTAGCTGTGATCGCAACCAATATACCAGTTAATATCACAACTGTTGCCAATGCAATATATCCCTTATTTTTATTATGTGCCATAATTATTAATGCCCTCGTAACTCAATAGATGACTGTATTGTGATATTACTATCATATATCTTTCCTTTATTTGTCGCATTCGAGTTTAGAATCATCACATACTTAATATTACGTGAATATCCATTTGTTGTTGAAAGATTTGTAAATACAAGCGATGAAATTTTATAATCTAATGAACTAAAGGTTGTTGCAACACCAGCATAAGAAACTACTAATTGACCATTTGAGACGCTAAAAATAATAGGAGTTTGCGCACTATCGGAAATAAGAGTAATTTTTGATCCTGTGGTTGTAGCCAAATTTACACCAAAATTTGAATTTACTGTATCAATATTAGTTGCATTTCGCAGATCATCCTTAAGTCGTTCAGATATAATTCTTCCTATATAATACGTTTCCGATATTACCCCTCTTTTTGAATATCCTTCTATTACATTCCATGTAAGACGCAATAATACATCGCTTATTACAATCAAAAGCGTAATATAAATCAAAACCTCCATCAATGTAAATCCTTTTTTCATAGTTATTCGTCCCATACAAATGAAAACCAGTACGTATTTGTTGTAGATCCTGCTGTTGTTTGTACTTGAAATGCTTTACCCGCAGGTGTAGTATAAAATGTTCTTGTTGTCCCATTCCATACGGCAGTATACAAACTATTATTAACTCCTCCCATTAAAACCATCATATCATCATTGTTCTTTTGAGGAATAATGAGAACAGTTGACAATACTCCTCCCAATGTTCCAATAGTTGTTGCATTTAGATCTATTGTACTTGTAGAGCTATCAACTCGTTTAAATCCTGCTATTGTAGTATTTCTTGTAAAAACTGTTAGACCATCAATATTTGATATTCCATTCATAGAAATATCAAAACTTCTATAATCATCTGCATCTCCTGTTGTAGTTAGTGCATAATTTGTAGGTCGAACCCATGTAAGTGAATTATTTAGAAAAAAACAACGATTAGTAGATCCAGAATTTTCAGCACACACAATATATCTATCAGTATTTAATACACTCGCTATACGTATTGACCAAATATTGCCATTTTCTGCAGTTGAATTAGTTGCTGTTCCCCATGCGCCACTTCCCGTACCATTTGCTGTCCATAGATTAGCTCTCAGTATAAGGTTTGTGGTTCCAACCAACACCATCACTCCTTTTGTTGAATCAACTGTACTCCATGCAAAATCAACTAATTCGTTATCATTAAATGCACCCATTGTTGAATGAATTGGTGTATGTAATGTCCAGTTTGCTACAGTAAAGGTACCACCATTAAAATATTCTGTCCTCGTCTGCTTGTTTGCTAAATACATCAAAGCCATTACTTCATTTGTTCCCGGCCGTACTGAAATTTTAGTATGATACGGTATTGCAGGAAGTGTTTGCATTGCTATGTTAGTGGTCCATGTAGTACCATTCCATATTGCAAAACGAGGTATATTAGCACTGTTTGAATATACCAACATAAAGTTTCCGTTTGCAAGATATACTCCATCAAATGTTTTAGTAGTTCCATAAAATGTATCAGTATTTGTATAACTAGTGATTAGCTGAGGAGTCGTTGTCCATGTCGTACCATTAAAAATCTGCGCATAAATATAATTCGTTGTTGATCTAATGTGTTTTGAAATCAGAATTTTTTCATTTCTTGTACGAGATTCAAATAATTCAACAACCTTAGGAATTTGATCAGTTGTTGTGGTGCTCACATCAGATGTTAAACCTGCCGTAGCCCATGTCCCACTTCCACTATATATCCTATACGAAATTCTATCCGTTCCAGATGCATAGACCAACATACCTGATTTTGGAATATAGGGTTCTCTCCAATTTGTAAGATACATAGAATTATTTACATTATAAGATAATGACGGTGTAAACTTCCAATTTACAACTGATGAAACGAGGCTTGTATTTGAATCTACAACCCCTCCACTCACTACAATGTTCCCAGATCCATTTCTTTGACCAGAAGATATATTTAAGGTCCGCGTATATTTATCCAAAACAGTATTTGTTCCTGATAATTCCCAAAAACCATTTGTGGTAACAATTCCTGTGCTTGCTGATGGAGTGAGTGCGGAATAGGATCTGTTTCTCACTCCTTGAAGTCCTTCCAATCCTTCTGTCATAAATTGTTGAGCAACAAGTCGTTCACGAACCTGTCTACTTACTATAAAACTCTGAAGAATTATGCTTACGGCAGTAGATGCAAAAACACTAACTACTAACATAGCCAGTATTATCTCCATGATAGAAAAACCATTTTGATTGCGCATGAATATAATCAATACACCTGTCCCAACTTATTAATGATTATTGTTTTCGACTGATAAGGACTATTCACTGTAAAAGTAATAGCAGTACCAACTGCACCAGTTCTCTCAGTAAAATTAACTTCAGTGAGACCTGAGATTGTAATTTTCGGTTGTAATGTTACTGTTTCATCATATTGGACCGTGCGAAGGAGATAAGAATTGCCACTATACATAATTAATGTATTACCATTATTATAAATTCCCCAATTTGAGCCATTTCTTCCATAATAACTATACGTATAAGCCTTCCGTATCATGACTATTGTAGTATCATAAGAGGTCATAAGTGCATTTTGTATTAAAAATCGTGAAAAAAAGGGAATAACTAACACACTAATTACACTTACGATAGAGATCGTAATAATCGTTTCAAGTAACGTAAAGCCTCTATTGTATTGCACCTGTAAGCTCATAAATGGGTGAAATAATCGCTATACCAAGAAATCCTACCATAATTCCTATGCTAAGAAGTATTACTGGTTCAATAATTGCAGACAAATTTTTTACCTGATCATCAACTTCTTTTTCAAAATAGTCTGCAAGATAAATAAGCACCTCTTCTATCTTTCCTGTTGATTCTCCTACACTAATCATCTTCGTCATGATAAATGGAATATGTTTATACTCTTTTTTACTCAATTCCTCTCCAAGTGGTTTACCTTTCATTACCGATTCATACATTTGTTTCACATATTTTTTGTACACTGGATGAGCTGTTGCATTATATTGAGCCTCAAGTGCTGAATTGATTGAAATTCCGCTTTTCATCATAATTCCCATATTTCTACAAAATAATATAACCTCTAAATTACAAATCAACGTTCCTATCTGGGGAATATTCAATACTAATAATTGGAATTTTTCCCGAATTATTGAAATTGAAGAAAGATATCCTCCAACAAGTACAATAAAAGTAATTGCAAATAATAAAGTAACTTGATGATTTGTGAAAATATCTGTCACAAATAGTAATATTCGTGTAGATAGTGGTAATTTGCCACTTACATTTCTAAAAAAATCAGTTAGTTTAGGTAATATAAATACACTAATATATCCACCCATTCCTACTGCTGATCCAAGAATTACGAGCGGATACATCATTGCATTAAATATACTTTTGCGCAACGAATATTCCTTTTCTAATTGTAACGACATATACTCCATACTTTGCTCAAGCGTACCGGATTCTTCTCCAATCTCAATTATGTGAAAGAATATTGGCTTAAAAATGTGGGGAAATTTTTGCAGTGATTTTGACAGAGGCTTCCCATTTTCAAGATCATCACCTATCTTTTTTAAAACAATTTTAAAATGTGCAGACTTCGTATGTCCACTAACAATTTCTACAGCTTCACGAAGCAATATACCACTTTTAAGCATTATAGCAACATGTTTTGTAAAAAATAGTTGCTCTTGAAGACTGACCTTATTAAATATCGAATCGTATAGATTTTTATTCATTAATTCATTATATACATCTTCGGACAAAAAAGGCGAAAGCAAAAAAGAAGTTGCATATATTATTCTTTAATAATACGTGCAATTTCATCAAACGTGGTCAATCCTTGTTTCACCTTTTGAATACCATCTTCAAGCATAGTTGTCATACCTTTTTTTCTTGCTATTGATCGTATATCATCAGAATTTTGAGCCTTTACAATAAGTTGTCGTATATCCTCATCAACTGTCAATACTTCATACAAACCCAATCTTCCTTGAAATCCTGTTTCATGATCTACATGACAACCCTTTCCTTTATAAGCTCTTATAATCTCATCGTTGCCAAAATATTTGGTTGTTAACTCTTCACCAAATAAATCAACAATTTGTTTTCGTTCATATTTGACACTTATTTTACATCCTATATGAATAGTGCGAACAAGTCGTTGAGCGATAATAGCAGTTAAAGTTGAGGCTAACAAAAACGGTTCAATACCCATATCAATCAAACGTGGAATTGCTGTCGCCGCATCATTGGTATGGAGAGTGCTCAATACTAAATGTCCTGTCATAGCTGCATTAACACCAATATCGGCAGTTTCCTTATCTCTGATTTCACCTACAAGAATAATATTTGGATCCTGTCTCAGGATACTTCGTAATCCATTTGCAAATGTTAAATTTGTTTTCGCATTGACTTGTATTTGAGTAATTCCCGGTATATCGTATTCCACTGGATCTTCGATGGTAGAGATATTTACTTCACGTGTATTCAGAAGTTGTATCACTGCGTACATAGTGGTTGTCTTGCCAGATCCTGTTGGACCAGTAGACAAAATCATTCCATATGGCTTATCATAACTTTTCCTGATATTTTCTAGGTCTGGAGGTAATATACCCAATTGATTTAACTGAAATTTATTCAATGCTTCTGATAAAATTCTCAGAACTATTTTTTCTCCATATATTGCTGGCACAACCGAGACTCTAAAATCAGCCTTTTTATCATCAGCACTAAAATGCAATTTTCCATCCTGTGCAGCTAAATGTTCGTCAGTGCGAAGCTTTGACATCACCTTGATACGAGTTACAATACGAGAATATATGTCCTTGCTTATTGTTAATATATCATGCAATATACCATCAATTCTCATACGAACTAAAGCTCCCTTTTCTCCTGCCTCAATATGTATATCTGATGCTTTATTTTTTACTGCATAATCTAGTAACACATCAACCATTTTAATTATTGGCGGTTCAGATTGAGATTGACTCTCTGCTTGTTGAAGTAATGAATTAAACGTATTTACAATATCTGTTTCATAATTTTTGAGTGATGAAGAAATCTCAGAAGGTGTAGCATAATATGTCTGCAAACTCTCTCCAAGATATTTTTTCAGAAATTCAAGTGTCAGGATATCACTCGGATCGCTAGTCGCAATATGATATCCCAATTCATCTTTTTTAAAGACAATCACGCTGTGCCTTTTTGCAAAATGAAATGGTATGGCTCTAAGTAAATCAATCGGTATAACATGATCATTTATGTGAGCATACTGTATATGAAGAATATCTGACATGACCTTTGCTAGATTGTCATCAGTAATCAATTGCTCATGCAAAAGTAGTTCAGAAAAAGAAATCTTTTTTTCTTTAGTTTGATTTTGAAGTCGATCTAAATCTTCGATAGAGATTACTTCAAGCTCTTTTAAATATTGATATAATTGATCGTCTAATTCTGTATTCACCATATATTATTTAAAAGTTATTTTTGTACTAATATTTCATCAAATGCGGTTTTTACTTCATCAAGTGTAACATGTCTTTTTTTAAAATATTTTTTTGCTCCTAGATTCATAACTTTTTCAACATCTTCTGTTTGGCCTAAATTAGAAACCACTACCACTGGGACGGTATGTAATGTTTCAATCCCCTTTATGTATTCTAATAAGGCAAATCCATCTTTATTTGGAGTAACAAGACCAGTTAATATTGCATCAGGTCTTTGTTTCTCGAGATATGCTATTGCAGACGTTCCATCCATTACTATATCAGATGTGTACCCACCTTTTTTAAGCTTTACTTTATATGCTTTTGCTAAAAATATATCCTTTTCTACAATAAGTATATGTGCCATATGATTTATTCTATCACGTAAGTGTTAGTTTATACGTCAATATTATGAGAGTCAAGTATAATTCTTTTTTGTTCGGAAAGTACAATCATAAAAACATAGAGTATCACCATACTATGTAACATGATATTATCAAAAAGACTATAAACAGATACATACATAATTATTATTGATACAAATTTAGTTGTTTTACTTATCCTATAAAGCAGAAGACAACACCACACCAATCCCATAATTCCTGTAGTTACTAAGATTATAATAAAGCTAGAATGAAATGACGCTCTTGCATTATTAGTCAAAGTTGTAGTAGTATCTCCTTGTATGTGTTTTTCTGCACCAATTCTATTATATCCTATTCCAATAATTTGACTTGTATTCCAAACTCGTATTCCTTCTTGATAATCCTCTAATCTACTTTGAATCGTGCTTATTCTTAGAAGATTAATACTCTCATTATTATGTTGTACCGTCATCCCAAAATAAATAAAAAGACATATTCCAATACTTACCAATCCAATTCGCAACATTTTGCTCTTGAAAAAATATATCAATATCACGGTCATTAATGCAACATATCCACCACGTGAAAATGTTAACAATGATCCAACTACCAATAATAATGTAATGCAGTATGTAACATATCTATACTTATAATCTTTAAGATGATAAAGCAAATGTAATAATGATAAACCTAGAATAGCTCCGAGCAAAGGTGGATCAAAATATAAACCAAACATACGATTGAGATGTGGATCCCATCCCTGATAATACAAATTTCTCAAGTCCTGATATAAAAAATACTGTCCAAAACTCATAATAAGAATCAATATTATAAAAATACGTAATCCCCATTTTAGTAGAAAATGATGCAATGGTAATATTTCAATTGCTTTCTTAAAATAGACACAAAATAGAAATAGAGAAATGATACGAATAAAATATAATATTCCAATAGCATTTTCTAGAGTGTTATACAACTGCCATCTTAATAGATAGGTAACAAAACAATATACGAAAAATAAAATCACATACGGAAACTTTTTTGAAAAATTGATGATTGGATATGTCCCCCACATACCTAGACATATAAAAAGATGGAGAACAATTAATGGCTCAAAAATGTACAGATGAATTGAAGAAAATATAACTTCAATTCTCCCCACTTGTCCAAGTAATAAGCCTACTATTATTCCTGTCAAAAGTAGATGCAAAAAATTTTCAAAAAATCGTCTCATATATGATTACTATTCGAAGAACTATTTTGAAGATAGGTAAGTTGATATAATTTTGCTCTAACTAAAAATGAATGAAACGACATCAAAAATGAATAAATAAATCCTGCATATCCGTCTTTAAACCCCGCACGAATAAAATACGTATAGATGAATTTTCCAAATGGAAAACAGATCAATTGAACCATTGATATTTGCGCTTTTTGATTATATAGTTCTTGGGCTCGGATAGTGCTATAAATATTTACATCATGAATAAACTCACTCAATGTTGGATGAGGATAATGTAGAATTATATTTTTAGTAATCAAAGTTCTCTCCTTCGTCTTAAATTCTTCATGAACCTTCCCGCACCATACTCCACTTTTTTTATGCACCAAACGTATAATTCCATTCCTATATGCATCAGAAACCTCCCCATGCCCAACCTCACTATTGTGCCAAATATCTTTTCGTCGTAATGCAAACACAGTATTATAATTAAAAGGATCTTCCACAATAGCCCCTATTTCCCTTGCTAAATCATCCGTAACTCTTTCATCAGCATCGATATAGAGAACCCAATCTAGAGATGATTCCTCGAGTCCTTTCGTACGGAGTTGTGAAAAATCATTTACATCTATACGGAAAATTAGAGAAGTAAATTCTTTAGCAATTTGGATCGTATTATCAACAGAATTATTATCAATAACAATTATCTCTTTTGAAAAACTCAAAGATTTCAGACATTCTCGAATATTTTTTTCTTCATTCTTTGTTAACACAACTGCAGATAATGGATATTGCATATTGATATTAAAGCATGCTATCGACCAATTTCATAATTGATTGTGTATACTTTTCCCATGATGGATATATTTTTTCTATCTCCTTATTCCTTGTATTTGCTTTTGATATTATATCAACAATCTCAGTAACTGTTTTCCCTATATATAATTGAGGAAACATAGTTTCAAATTCATGATAAAGAGAAAGATCATTCGTAAATACTTTCGCCCCTAAAGCAAGTGATTCTAATACTGGAAAAGCAAATCCCTCCATTGATGAATAATTCATAACACATATTGCATGTTTTATAAACCAAACAATATTTGAATCTGGAACATTCTTTGTTAATATAATTCTACTTTTTATCTTGAAATATTCGGGTTCGTTTTCAATACTTATCCAATAATCGCGCTCTATATCTCCAACCAATACCAAATGAAGGTTTCCTTTAAAATTCTCTACTACTCCTGCAAACACTCTAAATAATTGTAATAAATTTTTTGATTCCCTCATTTTACCAACAAATAAAGCATAGGGAACTGTTGAAATAAAATTTGCAGGTTCGCTTTCTGAAATATTTATTAAATGATCTACACCCGGATACAATACCGAATACAAAGGTTCTTCTGATTGCGAACAATATTCTTTTAATTGTTGCTCCGTAAAGTATGATGATAAAATCAATTTATTGGCTCGTACTATTCCTGCATCTATATTTCGTATGAGTCTCTGGTTATTTGTATACAACTCAGGCTTTAAAATAAACCCAAAATCATAAATGAAACTAATTGTTTTGAGTTGTAATAGTTTACACAAAGGAGAAACATATGAAGAAAAACATAATATAACATCTACATTATCACGCTTTGCCTGAATTGGAAGATGAAACGATGCGAATAAATATTGAGGGAGCTTCCTAATTGTGATCAAAGAACTTTTTTGTTTATCTGTATTTCTGAGAGTTGTATAAAAAAAGATTGACACTGTATAATTACCATGAAGAAGGGTATATAAAAATTGCTGAATTATACGTTGTATACCGCTAGCAACCTGATTATTTGGTACAAAGCTACCACCATCAATTCCAATGCGAATATTTTTGCGCATATAAGATAATTATATCATGCTATATCAATTCAAATGAACGACACATCTATAAACACCGATCATCAACGTATTGGAGTTATTATGGTTCACTTCGATAATATCTCAAATACCCAAAAAAGCGTAAAAAGCATAATTGATTCACCTTTGATACATCACATAATTATTATAAATAATTCTTCAAGCGCGATAACAAACGCTTATTTAGTATCACAGAATAAAACAAAGATTATTAATTCCCAAAATAATGTAGGTTATGGAAAGGCTATAAATCTTGGTCTTGATCAATTAAAAGATTCAAATATTACTCATATTTTGATCATGAATAATAATATACTTCTTGATCAAATTTCACTAAATAATCTTTTGCTGACTATTGATACAGATTTAATGATCGTATCTCCCGTGATATATGACGAATTAGGTTCAGTCTGGTTTCACGGTGGAGAATTGGATAAAATACGATATTCAGCGGGGCACAAGACTGGAAAAATTGATTTTTTATCTGGTGCTTGTTTACTCACTACAAAATTCGTACTAAACGTTATTGGATCATTTTCAGAAGACTATTTTCTCTATTATGAAGATGTTGATTTTTCTCTTAGAGCGTTACAAAAAAAAGTTGCACTCAAAATAGTTGAGAATTCAAAAGCTATTCACATCACCAAAAAAGATTCTACATCAAACAAAAACATGAATTATTATCTTTCTAGAAATCACTTATTATTAATAAAGAAATTTGCACCTATTTCTACACAGTTTATAGAATATTTTCGTATTCCATATACCATAATAGAGCACATTATGAATAATGAAATTGATTCAGTTATTGGAATTATTGATTATATCAGAGGAAAAAAAGGAATTAGAAATGAATGAATATCGGTGTGGCCACTGAGGGACTTGAACCCCCGACATTTGCAATGTGAATGCAACGCTCTAGCCAACTGAGCTAAGTGGCCAATTACTCACTACAAACTACTCACTTGAATATTATACTACCTGTTCTTGTATTTTACTAATTTATAATCTAGAATGAATTAATGTCAGCATTGAAAGCCATCATAGAATTTGTCATGGATATTCTTGAAACAGTTGTGTTTATTGGATCTCTGTTTATCGTAGTGTATCTTTTTATCATACAGCCAAATCAAGTACGTGGCGCATCGATGGAACCCACTTTTCAAACAGGTGATTTTATTTTTACTAGTAAAGTAACTTATAAATTCCGCACACCACAACGTGGAGATGTAGTTGTATTTCATTCTCCACGAAATCCAGAGGTAGAGTATATTAAAAGAATAATTGGAATACCTGGAGATTCAATAAAATTATCAAATAGAACTATGTATGTTAATGAAACACCTCTAAAAGAAACTTATATATCCGCTTCAACAACGATTCTGAGTGAGGGCTTTTTACATGAAGATATAAAAATTACAGTTCCACAAGGATATATTTTTGTCATGGGAGACAATAGACCGCGTTCTTCTGATTCACGAGAATTTGGACCTGTTCCTATTTCCAGTGTTATTGGACAAGTATTTTTTAGATATTTTCCTGCTGATAAATTGGGACCAGTATCAAATCCTCTATCTAATCAATTACATTCTCTTAATATTCAATCCTCTTTCATGGCCCTTAGGTAGATTTTTCTGGGGATAAGATCGCCTTTGATATTTTATGGAGTATTTGACTTGTATCTTTTAAGGTGCCTTTTATTTCAATTATGAGCTTAGCTTTAATTCGAGTTTGAATTACCTTTGATACAATATGTTCGTCTATTGAGGAAAACTGCTGAACTAATTGATGTAAAACATCCTTTGATACATGATGACCTTCTGTTTTAATTCCATACAAATTTTCTCTAACAAGTTCTTCCGTTCCAAGCACACTCAATGCATCTGACAAAACTTTCTCATAAATATTAATCATCGTATCAGTATCGTGCAATCGAGCAATAACATACAAATGACTGATAGAAATTAACTGAGAATAATAACCATCTATAACTAATTCAGGAAGTTTATTTAAACGTAAAATATGACATAAATAAGCAGGTTGCATTGATAATCTTTTTGCAATATCATTTAGTGGTACCTCCCACTCGTTTTGCAGAATATGAATTATCTTTGCCTTTTTAAAATAATCGGGTTCTTTTTTAATAACCTCAATATATTGTTCTAACGTTACTGCTTTCATAATGAAGAATCCGCCTTACCTATTACTGAGGTATAACAGACACGTATCGTCTACCATATCTCTTATAAAATTTTACCATGCCCTTAACAAGAGACATTAAAGTAAAATCTCTTGCAAGAAGCACATTATTACCGGGATGATATAACGTTCCTTTTTGACGTACAATTATATTTCCTGGTTCTGCAACTTGATCGCCATATATCTTAATTCCACGTCTTTTAGAAATAGAATCTCTATTTCCTCTAACCGCGCGCTGTGCCTTTGTATGTGCCATATCTAAATATCAAATAGTAAACTAAAACGCACAAATTAAATATAATCTAACTATAATAAATGTTAGACAACACTAATTTGAAGCTTTGACAATGATGCTCTATAGCCTCTTACTTTGCGATATCGAACTTTTGCTTTAAACTTTGCTACACGAATTTTATCACCTCGTACGTGATCGATGACGGTAGCTTTAATGACTTCTTTCTTTGGATCTGTTACTGTATATACACTACCATCTTCAGTAAACTTAAGAAGAACGGGAAGATCTAAACTCAAACCTTTTTCAACGTCAACTTTGTCAACAATAATAACATCATTTGATTTAACGAGATATTGTTTTCCTCCTGTAATAATTACTGCATGTTTATCCATAGCTTTATATTATAACGAATCAATCTCAATCATGCAAGGCCGAAATTAGCTTTTACATATCTTTGACCGATTGCGATGGACAATTAACAATTCGAATTGCTCCATTGTTCATTTTACCATATCACCCTCCAACTGTAAAACCATCTTTTTTTAGTTTTGTTATGACTGTTTATTTCAGTTTAAAACTGTTATTACATAAACTGTTTTAGAACGCTCTGATAGGCTACTCACATAGCAAACATAGTTTTGATTTGACTCAACAAACGACCTTAACAATATATTCTCTTAATTAATTTCATTCCTAATATTATCAATTCCACTCTCTGTCATGTGTTGAGTTGCTAAATTGAGGAACTGTAGCTGAAGAACTTTTAGCGTCTCAAATGTTTGATTTTTTTGATCAAATTCATACTATGATGTAGCACTTCGATATCCACCTGTATAAATTCCAACTTTTTCTATTAATCTTCACTGTTCAATTGCATGTGGACTTACTATTAATATCGCTAGCCAAGCGAATAATCCAAAATCTATATTATTCCTTTAATACCCATATTATACGTCTAATATATAAAAGAACAAGATTGTTACTTTTTTTGAAGTAATGCGATTCCAATAAACCATGTAATCAATGATGATCCACCATACGAAATTATCGGGAGTGCAAGACCTGTAATAGGCATTATTCCTATATTCATTCCTACATTGATATATAACTGCGACATAAAAAACGATAAAAAACCAATTGTCATAAAAAATTCAAATCGATGTTCCTCGTCATTGTATCTGAAATTGTACAATAGCTTATTACTCAATTGTAATGCTATAAATCCAAAAAGTAATAATACGACAGCACCACCTACAAAACCAAACTGTTCAACTAAAGATGAGAACGCAAAATCTGTATGATTTTCTGGTAAAAAATATAATTGAGACTGTGTTCCCAATCCCAAACCTTTTCCAAAAATTTGTCCTGAACCTATCGTTATTATTGCTTGAAGCATATTATAAGAAATATCTCCTTCATAATTTTGTGGATTCACAAAACTCATAATACGACCTCTCTGGAATGAATGTAAAAAGGGCCATGTAGCGGGTAATACCATGATTATACAAATTATTGTAAAGAAGATGTATTTTTTGGGAATATCAGAAAAAAAGAGAAGCATTCCAAACATCACAATATATACAAGTGATTGTCCTAAATCGGGTTGTAATAATATTAATCCTATCGGAACTACTGCGTAAAATAGAGTTTGTACATAATATGCAAAATTCTGTGATTGATAGGATTTTTGAGAAAATCGTTCAGCAAATAGCAAAACAAAAAATACTTTAAATACTTCCGATGCCTGATAATTAAAAAAATATAGATTAATCCAACTTCGCGAACCATTAACCTTTTCACCAATAAATAATGTAAGAACTAAGGTAAAAATTCCAACCCAATAAAATAATTTTGAATTTGTCCTTAAAAATTGATGATTAAAGCCATGCACAAAGAAGTATAATCCAATTGAAATTGCACTAAATATAATCACTTTTAAGACTAAATCTGGTCTGGTCCCGAGTAAATTAAAAATAGAGAAACACAATAGAAGAATACTTGGAATAAATAAGACCATACTTGAGTAATTCAATAAAAATGGTTTGAGGTCATTATTAATACAATCAAACTGAAACTACAATTTGATCTCCGATGTTGACCTCTTTTGCCAATACAGCCTTTTTGATATATTCAATATCAGATTCAAATTCCTTTGTGATTATTACCTTCACAAAATCTTGTACCGTAACACCTATACTTTTTCGTTCAGCCTGTATTGAGCGTATGAGATCCCGTAATTTTCCTTCATGGATTAGCTCATCTGTCATTGTTGTATCATAGACAACATCGATATTTTCAGAATCACCTTGTGATATTTCAACATATTTTACGTTAATCTCATCGCAAATGAGCTGTTCATATTCTTTTCTATTTTTTTGCAGTTTAAACATTGTTCCTTTTGACAGAATAATATTTACAGAGGCAAGAGGTTGTCGCACCTTCAACTTTAGTTCTTTTCGTACTCGATGCGATGATTCAATTAGATCTCTAAGAAGGGCCATATCAGATATAGTTTGCACTTCTACAATAGATTCAGTTGGCACTTCAGGCCAACTAGATAGATGAACAGACTCCTCATTTGTCAAGTTAGTATATATTTCTTCTGTAACGAATGGCAAAAATGGAGATAAAATAACTGAAATATTTGTGAGAATAAAATGTAAAGTTGAAAAAAATGCTTCCTTATCTTTTACATCTTCATTGTGGATCCATACACGATTACGACTTCTACGAATATACCATGTTGAAAGATCATTTACAAAATCTTCAATAATTTGCGTTGCCTCTTTACTATTATATGACTTTAGTAACATTTCTGTTTTTCTCGTAACCTCAATAAATCTATATGTTATCCATTGATCTAATACTGATCCGTCTGCAATAATTTGAGAGAGTTGTTTGACCTCTTTTGGCTTCTTCCAACTGTCAATAATACTATACTCAATAAAATAATTATAAATATTCCATAACATTAGAAAAAACTGTCTACGAATCTCATCAGCACGTTTATAACCAAAAAGTAAATTATCAGTATAATTTTGACGTGTATACATCCATCTCATTACATCAACTCCTATATTATCAGCTCCTTCATTAAACTCTATTGAATTGCCCCAACTTTTATGCATTGGCCTACCATCCTCACCTACTGCTGATGCAAATCCGAGTACGGTCTCATAAGGATTGTTATCCTCAAGCACTGTAGACATAGCAATCATCGCATAAAACCAGTTCTTAAATTGTCCCGGAAATGATTCTGTTATAAAATTTGCAGGAAACCATTCGTTAAAATATTTTTTATCAGCTAAATAACTTGCCTTTCCTGTTACAGGATCTATTAAGGTAGAATAAGGAACTATACCAGCGTCTAACCATGGATTACCGACATCATCAATCCTCTTCATAGGTTTGCCTGTGATCTTTGAAGTTATCACAATATCATCAATATATGGCTTATGTGGGGTATGACCTTCAAATCCTTCAAATCCTGAAATCGCTCGTGATTTTAATTCTTCCTTACTTTCAATTACTTCAAACTCGCTCCCATCATCAGTAACCCATATTGGGAGCGCCAACCCCCAATAACGATTTTTTTTACTTATGAGCCAATCATGCATATTTTTCAACCAGTCTAGTTCACGATCTAGACCAAATTCAGGAATCCATGCAATCTTTTTTGCAACTTCAACCATTCGCTCACGAAGTGTTCGTTTATCAGTGTCATTTTGTGATACTTTATCCATCGCAATATACCATTCATCAGCAACTTTCCATACCAATTCTGTTTTACATCTCCAACATGCTGGATATCTATGAGTAAACATCATTGTCTTTAGAAGATACGAACCGCCATTTATATTTTTCAAAAGATCAATAATAAGCTCTGGATGTTTTTTAGCATTTTTTCCTGTCAGTTCTCCCATTCCTTTAACATAATCTGCATTATCTTCTATTATTGCGAGCACTGACAGTCCAAATTTTTTTCCTAAAATAAAATCTTCTTGACCTGCGCCTGTCGCAACATGAAGTAGACCAGTTCCTTCAGTAGACACTACTATCTCAGAGCCATCCACTACCGTATGAAAAGTGTCCTGATGTTGAGCGCGCGATTGTTGTACAATCTCAAGATTATCAAATGGTGCTGTATATGATAAACCTACTAAATTACTTCCCTTTATTTCTTTTACCATCTCATACTCTTTTGCCTCCTCGATGTTTTTAAAAATATATTCAGAAACCGGTACTGTTCTTTTTTTATCAGCTCTTGTCGGTATTACACCTGTTTCATCTTGTGAGATAAAGATCAATCGTTCTTTTGATTGTTTATGTTCCCATACACCATAAGTAAATTTTACGTTTACACCAACAGCCACATTTGCAGGAATTGTCCATGGAGTTGTAGTCCAAATAAGCAGTGATGTCCTATCCCATCCAGCAGATAAAATAGGTAATTTTAAAAATACTGTTTCATGGGTTAATTCTTTATAGTCTTCTGTGAGCATCTCGTGTTGAGATATTGCAGTTTCACAACGAGGACACCACGGCACAGAATCATGACCTTTATATATCCATCCATGTTTAAAACACTGTTTCAAAAAATACCAAATCATGTAATTATTTTCTTCACTCATTGTAAAATATGAGTTATCCCAATCCATAAAATATCCAAGTCGTTTGGATTGATCAGTCTGAATATTAGAATATTTATATACTCGTTGTTTACACATATCTACAAACTTTGCAATTGATGCCTTTTTATCACCTAGTACTAAATTTTCTATATCTTTTTTTGACCTAATTCCTAGTTCTTTTTCTACCTCAACTTCTACCCACAATCCTTGGCAATCAAATCCATTTTGAAAACGTTGCTTATATCCAAGTAGGTTATAAAATTTCTGCCACACATCTTTATACGTTCTTCCCCATCCGTGATGAACTCCCATAGGATTGTTTGCAGTAATTGGACCGTCTAAGAATGAGAAGCGTTTTTTTGATTTACTATTTTTTGTGAGATATTTTCTGATAGTTCCACCTTCATACCAGCGTTTGAGCCAATCTTTTTCCATTTGAATAAAATTGTGTTTTTGATCTACTTTTTTAAATGTTGCCATAGCCTCTATTGTAATAAAAGAAAGTTAAAAACTCAATGGACTGTTTTTTTCATATTGACAAATCTTTATCAAATAATGTGATATAATCTTCTATGGGATATTTTAATCGTACAAACAACAAATTTAGTGGTGGAAATAATTTTAATAAAAGAGGGTTTGATGACAGAAATTCAGACTCAAGAGAAATGTTTCAAGCAACATGTTCTAATTGTAGTAAGAACTGCGAAGTTCCTTTTAAACCAACTGGCAGTAAACCAGTTTTGTGTAATAACTGTTTCAGAAAAAATCGTAATTCAGAAGATAATAGGTTTGAAAGTCGAAGTTTTGACAGACCTGAACGAAGAAGTTTTGATCGACCTGAAAATCGTAATTTTGATCGACCTCGATATGATAAACCACGTTTTGAACATAATGGAAATTATCAAAACAAACCAGAAACTATTGATTATAAAGAACAGTTTATTTCTCTCAATACAAAGATAGATAAGTTGACAAAAATGGTTGCTAATCTGTCTTCAAAAGATGAAACTTTTATTGCATTACCTGTGGACTTAAAGCCTGCTAAAGTAAAGCCAACAAAAAAGGAAATTAAGTTAGAAAAATCAAAAGAAGTCATCATTGATCCAGTAGAAATTGTATCTCCTGTTGAAGAATAAATTTCTTATTGTTTTTATAATCCTCGATCGAAAGATCGAGGATTTTTTATCCGAATTTTTAAATTGTATTATTGATATCCGACTTATAGTATGATATAATATCCTTATATGAGTGTCGAAGTGATGAGTATCACACCATCGATCGCACAAATATCAGCCCCACAGTCAGCGACATTCTCTTTTGCTCCAATAATTCAAAGACCATCAATAGATCGTGTAACTACTGGACTTCATCCGTTTAAAGACACTGTACCGATGATAAATAAAAAAGCTACTCCACTTTCGTCTCGTATACTGGGTCTGACTGATGTTAATACATTGACTCCTTCTCCTGAATCACGCGTTTCAAAACCGCCACATGGTCCAGAATGGCAGATCACGCGTGCAAAACCAATTGTTACCATAGACCTTCCGTTTGATGGAGCAATCTCACGTGCATCACCAATACGTGGACCTGATTCTCCTTTGGAAATACCTCATGCAACTCCTCTTCCACAAACTTTAGTAAAATCGATTACTCCAAAATTTGGTCGATCAAGAATACCAAACACAATAGACTTTTCAGGAAAAAGTAACAGGTATGTCAAATCAGAATTAGTCTCTGATTCACTTTCTCTCCTAAATGAAGTAACGCAACACAAACCAATAATTGATTCTCCAATCATTGAACCAGATTTTTCAAGAGTACAGAGAACATCTGATCAAAAAACTGGCAATCCTAAGCCAACTTCTGAAACTTTGACAATATCTGGATCAAAATTATTAACTCATTTACAACATGTTGATATTACAACCCTTCACAATACAATAAAAAGAATGGCTACTGAAGGAGAAGTTATTATCACATCTGAAAATCCCCAGGGAGTTGTACTTGATCTCAATCAACTTGATTTAACAATGAGTGCTATGAGAAACGCTCAATTATCATCTGAGGTTATTAGCATGTTAGCACTTAGAGCTTTCAGTCAAATAGCCACGCGATATGGAATATCAAGACTGAAAGAAGAGATGATAGAACCTGTTGAAGCCACTACTTCAAAAGATGGTGGTAGATCAAAAACACAATCTACAACACATGAACAATTGAGCAATCCAGAACTATATTTGCAAAATAATAAGTCTAATTTTAAACGTGATGAACGCACAAACAAGACTCGTCTTGAACATTTAGAGCATGCTATTGAAAAGGTGTCAAATTCTAACCCCAAACAACCAATTAAGGGAGCTGATCTTGTAAAACATATACCTAGTCCCAAAGAACCAGATAGTGATATTGTAAGTAAATTAGTCAGATGGATAGAAGAGATAACTGATAAAGTACCTCGAGATGGCGGTTATAACGATTTGATAAAGGTCCTCGAAAGAGAAGAAACAGTATGGGATCAGAGTGAGGAGGCAAATACTGGAGTCAAGCAACTTGTATCAAAATATACAGCTGTTACTGCAGAACTATTTTCTGGAGGTAATAATGCGACAAATGAAGAAGTATATAGAGTAATAAGACCCAGTGATGATGATTAAAATTTAGCTCTGCTTTTTTCTCAAGAATGTAGGTATGTCAAACTCATCTACATCGTCAAGATTATCATTAAACCGCGGTGGTTCAACACTTCGAACAGGAGGAGTATTAACTGTTTGAGATGATGTCGCTGGTTGAGTATACATACTTGTAGACGTAGAAGTCTGTTCATTATGTTCTTGTTGATTTTGATCTTTCTTAAATTTAAACAAATGAAGTCTATTTTCATCAAAACGAGTAGCTACAAGTGTTATTTTTATTGAATCCATCATTCGTTCATCAATGGCAGCGCCAAATATAATGTCTGCTTCACTATCTACTGCTTTTGCAATCATAGAAGCTGCCTCATCAATTTCTGACATGGTAAGATCAGTGCCACCGACAACATTAAATAATACTCCTCGTGCTCCCTCTATAGATTGATCTAATAAAGGAGAAGAGATTGCTTGTTTCATGGCTGAAATAGCACGTTTATCTCCCTGACCAACACCAATACCCATCAATGCTGTTCCTGCATTACTCATAACTGTGCGTACATCTGCAAAATCTACATTTATTAATCCCGGTAAAGTGATCAACTCAGCAATACCTTTTACACCTTGATGAAGGACTGAATCAATACGCTTAAATGCTTCAATAACAGGAGTTTTTTTATCAATAACTTGAAGAATACGTTGATTTGGTACAACAATCATGGTGTCTACTTTTTCTTTGAGACGCTGTACTCCTTCTTCTGCACTTGTTCTTCGTTTTGCACCTTCAAAATCAAAAGGTCGGGTAACAACTGAAACTGTTAAAGCACCTAATTCTTTTGCAACCTCAGCTACAACAGGAGCAGCACCTGTTCCAGTACCGCCACCTTCACCACATGTAATAAATATCATGTCTGCACCTTCTAATTCTTCTTTAATTTTTTCTCGTGATTCTTCAGCAGCCTGATGTCCTATTTCAGGATCACCACCAGAACCAAGTCCTCTGGTAAGATTTTCACCTATCTGAACTTTTAGAGATGCTTTATTATTTAATAGAGCTTGAGCATCTGTATTAATTGCCACAAATTCAACACCGGGAATACCACCCTCATTTATCATTGATGATATGGCATTACCACCACCACCACCAACACCAATGACTTTTATTCTTGCTACTTGACCGGCATTTGGTTTTACTAACACGTTATATATACTAATTAATAATTATGAATATCGGATATTCGTACATTCTAATATCAACTGATACTTTAGACTTTTGACTCTCTACGGTATAAATTGTTTTAAAAATCCTTTTACTTTTTCAAAACTATTTCCTATATTAAAATCACGAATAATAGATTGAAAGTCTTTTCCTGTATGATGTTCATCGATTATATGTCTCCTACCATAAAAAATCAACCCCAGAGTTGATGCAAATTGCGGATCGAGAATTTCATCAACCAATCCAACTGCTTTTTCGGGAAATCCAACCCGAATAGGAAGTCCAATGCTTTTTCTTCCAATCTCAACCATACCTATGGTTTGTGCACCACCTCCACTAATGACAAGACCAGAAGGAATCATCTTTGCAAAATTACTTTTTTCAATTTCATCACCAATATATTGATATATTTCTTCAATTCTTGGAGCAATGATACCTTCTACAACAGTTTTTACTGTGATATCTCCAATATTTTCTGGCAAACCGAGATTGCGTAAATCAATTTGTTCAACTGCATGTTTTTTCTTTATTGGATCAAGAAGAGATTTACCATGATTACTAAGATATATTTTTATTTTTTCTGCTGACTCGAGAGATACTCGCAATCCTACTGCGATATCATTTGTAATGTGTCTTGAACCTATAGGAATAGATGCAGAGTATGCAAGAGCACCTTCTATATAGATACATATATCAGTTTTACCTGATCCAATATCTACCACTGCAACGCCGAGGTCTTTTTCTGTTTCTGTAAGAACTGCCTCACCTGAAGCAAGCCCTGCAAATATAAATCCGTTATTTTGTATTCCTAAATCAGCCAAAACTCGATCAATATTTTTCAAATTAGTTGAAGATGCTGTAATAATATGCATGTCTACTTCAAGTCGAACACCACTCATACCTATTGGATTCTTTATGCCATTTTGACCATCAACACTATATTCACGAGGCGATGTTTCTATGATTTGTCGTGTAGTAGATAGAGAAATTGCTCGAGCAGCCTCACTCACACGATTAACATCTTCGGGTACTATTTCAACTTGTGGATTAGACACAGCCACCACCCCATGTGAGTTAATTGAAGAGATATGTGGGCCTCCAACCGATACAAAAGCACGTTGAATTTTGTGCCCTGCCATACGCTCTGCCTTCTCCACACTCTCCTCCACTGTATTGGTTACCTGATCTATATCTACAATGAGTCCTTTTTTAACACCTTTGGAGGGAGTACAGTTAAATCCTATGATGCGTACTTCGTTGTTTTCTCTTGAATCAATACCAACGATCGTTGCTATTTTTGAGCTTCCTATATCAATTCCACAGACAAGCGTATCACCCATAAGCAATAAACAAAAAAATTTATATTTCTATACTATAATATTACTCTATTTTTTCATAAAAATTCGCTTGTTTCTTCATTTTTCCTGTGTTTGAATTACAGGCTTACTAAATCGAAAATCAAGTGATATATAAAATTGACCACGAACCTGCAATTGCTCTATCAATGTCTTAAATTGATATATCTGTAAATTACGATCTTTATCCGTACTAAACACATATGTTTTGTCCTTCGTTTTCAATGCTATCATATTCATCCCTGTGATATCAATACTATCAATAATAAGACCCATATCTTTTGCTACTTTTAGAAAAGATAGAGTGTATGATATATCAATGAAGGCTATCAACTCTCCAGCATTAAAATCAGTATATCCAAATTGTTGGTAGTATGATATTAACGGCAATTGTAACGGATCTAAAGTACGGAGTTTTTTCAATATTTTTCCGTCTTCACTCAATAATAAACAGCCATCACGTATTTTAAGAATGGCAAAAGGAGTATATTCATCAATATATAATTGAAGTATATCTGGATATTGTTTATATATGATAATATGTTTAAC